>JAYVRF010000077.1:0-31193 GCA_043756925.1 Arcicella sp.
TGCTCAAATAGAAAGGCTCAATTAGATAATTTTGCCGATAAATTTGATGAATTAATCCAGTTTTTGAAAGTAATTAAATTTTTATAGGAAAACCGTTTAGTAAGAGTAAAGATTTTTTAGAAATAAAGACTTTTAATGCTGATGCAAGTCCAGCTTTTGACATTGCCAATTTTGATAGTTATTGTACTTCTTTACTAATAGTTCCCGAAAGGGTGGATGCTGATTATTTGATAATAAGTTACAGAATGATAAATTCAGCTTTGTCTATTGATAATATTTGGCTAAAAAAAGTTTGGCAAATGACAAGTCCATCAGGACAAGACCCAGTTAAATTACAAGTAAAAAGAGGGCAAATTTACAATATTAGACCATGTACTTGGTATTCTTCGAGATTACAATATCAACCATTTAAAAATAGAGGAGATTTCTTACAGGCTATCTCACAAACACATGATTCTTATTCACAATGCAATCAGTATAAAAAAGATTGGTTTGAAATTGTGAGTAGAAAATATTTTGAAAATACAGGGCTTAGCATATAGCCACTGTGTTTCCTTCTACTATTTCGTAAGAATTCATAATGTCACAAATATCTAAAATTCGGTCAGAAATTGCCTTGATAACAGGAACTACGACAGTATTACCTAATAAATCAAATGCTAAACTTTCTTTTACTGGAATATCATAATTTTCAGGATAACCAAATAATCGTAAGCCTTCCCTTTTGGTCAGCCGTCTTATACCGTCTCCATCAGGAACGACAATTTTAATCATGTCCGTAGCAACAAGAGTTGGAGCTATATCAAAAGGATTTAAGATTTTATTTACTTCAAAACTTAGTTTTCCAGTTACAATATTATATCCTTTGGGTTTAGTCTCATCATAAATTCTTATTGTAGTCATTCCATTTTCTGTTTCCTCATTTATTAATTTTTTAGGATGCTCAAATCTTAAATAACCTTTTTCAACTAAATCATCTAATTCTGATTTTAAATCAATACTTTCAAAAAGATTATTTGGAGGATAAAATGACTGTATTTGACTAAGAGTTAAAGGCATACCATCCATCCAATCAATTCCTATTTCTCCTGCCCATTGCTTTTTACGACGTTCTTTAAACAAACGATTAAGTAAATTTAATTGATTTTTAGTACATTCTCCTTTTAAGCCAATATCCCAACTATGAATATTATTATCTCCACCTCTTTTATCCTTAATTGATTTTCCGTACAGTTCTTTAATCGTAAAATGAGCTAATAATTTTTTCGTAAAATCAGTATCCATTGTTGGCTTATTGTGTTCCAAAATATCTTTTATTACTTGATAAGTTGGTTCAAAATTGTCTAACGATACTTTTCTATTTTTTGTACCTACAATAAAAACTCTTTTCCTTGACTGTGGTACTCCAAAATGAACAGAATCTAAAACTTTCCAAGAAACTTCATACCCCAATTCCTCTCGGAGTTTATATAAAATTGTACTCAATGTCCTACCTACTTCATCATGCTTATTTTCTAAATCATGCTTAACTAATCCCTCTACATTTTCAAGAATAAACCCTTCTGGTTGTTTATGTTTGATTATTCTTTCTATTTCAAAAAATAAAGTCCCCCTTGTATCTGCAAAACCTTGACGTTTTCCACTTGCACTAAATGGTTGACATGGAAATCCGCCAAACAAGAAATCAAAATCGGGAATGTCTTCATTTTTTACTTGAAAAATATCGCCTACAAAGTTCTCATGTTCATGGTTATGCTTTAATGTCTGAATAGCATAAGGTTTTATCTCAGAAGTTAAAACACATTCTGTATTGATATTTCTTTCACGACAGGCTTGTTCAAATCCGAGGCGAATGCCCCCGAGTCCAGCAAATAAATCAATAAATTTTAGGGTTTTATTATTCATCGTTATTCATTTTATATTCAATGGGTGACTCGGCAACCATTAAAGTTGAAGATTCAGTAAACTTAATTATTGAACGGAATTCGTTAATTTCAATTTTATTACAGCCAATCACATAAAGACTTTGTATGAAGAAAGAAGCACTAAATGTTCCCCTACTTATCTTACTATCTATACTTGATTTTGTTTCAGAAATACCTATTTCATTCAGTAAAGCGACTAAATCTTCTGTTGAAACTCCTTTTTTTATTAACTCAGATTTAAGCATTCTTTTTACTTTATCATTCCACATAGATATAAATATTTTAAATATATTCTCAAATATGAGAATTTTTATTTAGAAATGCAAAAAATAGCAAATAATTTATTTTTCTTTTAATTTCTATAACAAAATAAAAACGTAGGACTTTGACTAAATCCTACGTTTGATGTTAATGCAACTCAACTAATACTAATTCTTCGCCCCCTGCACCGCACTACCGCCCGCAGCTTTTTGCTGTTGCATTGGATTCGTTCCTGCTGGACGAGTTTGTTTAAATACCTGAAAGCGAGTTGGTTGTTCTGGTTCACGGGGGAAAATGTTGGTTTTTGTATCAATATCTGCCGTCTCGAAGAATGGGTCTAATGTCCATTTTATAACTTTCTTATCCGTTGGAATTACCTTCTTGATTTCCTTATCGTTCAAACGCCAAATTTCCGCTGGAATTCTTATTACTTCGTCCGTTCCGTCTTCAAAATTCATTTTTACAATCACTGGACTTACCAAACCGCCCGTATTTTTAATGTTCAAGACATAGAAATTTTTGTTTGAATCCACTAACTTCTTTTCGTCTTCTGCCAAGCCCGCCATTGTCTGATCAAAACGCTTTTTGTCTGATTCGGAAGTCGCAAATTTATCGTATGAATTATAAAAATCTTTCATGTCTGGATTTTCCTCTACCACCGTTTTTGCAATATCCTTTTTATTGCGGATATTGCTCATTGTCTGACGTTTAGCTTCTGAATCAGCCTTTGCTTTTTCGTTTTTGGCAGTTGGCGTTGCATTATCAATACCGAACCATTCTACATTATCCAACGACAAATCCACGGGCTCAACACCATAAAACCAACCTTTCCAAAACCAGTCTAAATCAACGCCCGAAGCATCTTCCATGGTACGGAAAAAATCTTGTGGCGTTGGATGTTTAAAAGCCCAACGACGAGCATATTCTTTGAAAGCATGGTCAAATAATTCACGTCCCATCACAGTTTCACGGAGTACCGTTAATGCCGCCGCAGGTTTTGAATACGCATTGGGTCCAAACGCCATAATATTGTCTGAACTCGACATAATTGGCATTTGTTGGGTCTTTTCAGTACGCATATAACCCACAATTGATTGAGGCGTTCCACGATTTTCAAAATCTCTGTCCCACTCTTTTTCAGCGAGTTCCTCACAAAAAGTGTTCAAACCTTCGTCCATCCACGACCATTGTCTTTCATCTGAATTAACAATCATCGGGAAGAAATTATGCCCAACTTCGTGGATAACTACGCCAATCAAAAAGTTTTTAGTATCTTCAGAATACGTTCCATCTTCCTCTGGTCTTGCTCCGTTGAATGAAATCATCGGATATTCCATGCCACCGACAGGTCCATGAATTGACTGAGCCACTGGATACGGATACGGAATGGTGTGTTTTGAATAAGAACGCAAGGTATGAGCCACTAACATTGTTGAATATTTTCCCCAAAGTGGCATCGCTTCTTTCGGAAAAGCCGACATCGCCCACACTTTTTTACCTTCAATATCCACTTGCATGGCATCCCAAAGAAATTTACGAGAACCCGCAAAAGCAAAATCTCTTACGTTTTGAGCTGAAAATATCCACGTTTTTTTACCGCTTGGCTTACTTTTTTCAGAAGCAGTTGCTTCGTCTTGCGTAACAATCATTACGGGACGAGTGGCAGTTTTTGCACTTTCTAAACGCTTCATTTGTGTTGCAGAAAGCACCTGAGAGGCATTTTGTAATTCACCCGTTCCCAAAACTACAAAGTCGTTCGGTGCGGTAATTGATACTTTATAATCCCCAAAAGGAACCGTAAATTCTCCCTGACCCAAAAACTGTTTGTGTTGCCAACCGTTCACATCATCGTAAACACACATCCGTGGAAACCACTGAGCAAGTTCATATAAATAATTTCCATCCTTCGGGAAAAATTCGTAGCCACTTCTCGCACGAGTAGCGACGGCATCGGTAATATTGAAACTCCAATCTACTGAAAATGAGAAACTTCCGCCAGTTTTCATTGGCGTTGGCAAATCAACTCGCATCATGGTTTCATTAATCGTAAACTTCAAAGGATTACCCGCACGGTCTTTTACCGCAAGAATATTATAACCGTATTCTTTTTTGGCAAGTACGCCCGCAGTATTCGCTAAACGTCCAAAAGTTGTGGCTCTTTCGGTCAATGACGAAGTAGTTGTCAATTGAGCAATGCCGCCTTTTTTGAAATTATTTTGGTCTAATTGCAACCACAAATAACGCAATTCATCAGGTGAAGAATTTTTGTAGGTAATTATCTCAGATGCGGTCATAGATTGGTTTTGGTCGTCCAATTCCGCCTTGATGTCATAGTCAGCACGGTTTTGCCAATAGTCTTTCCCTGGAGCTCCCGAAGCAGAACGATACGAATTAGGCGTTGGCAACATCGAACCAATTTGTTCAAAACGATTATTACTATTGTATTGATTAGCAGGTTGTTGTGCTAATAAGTTGAGCGTCGGGGCGGTCAAAAGGACGATGCCCAGCAGGAGGGTTTTACGAGTCATTATTAGATTGGTTGATGATGATGAAAAATGTTTATGCGATAAATTAGACCACGGATGAACCCGCAATGGAGTTAGGATTCATCCGTGGTTTGATTTGTCGTAGTTGTAATTCACTCAAATTTACAAAAAAAAATGGCGAGTGCAAGCACTCACCATTCATCCCAATCACCACAAAGGGGAACTATAATTTATGAACATCGCCATCAAAGATTGCGATTGTTAATCCAATAAAAATTAGCATTGTACAAGCGACTATTTTCCAGCAAAAGTTTAGTACGTTTTTCATTTTATTTGATTTTAAAATTCACCCCAATATTGAAACCAATCTTGTTGGGTTTAACTAATAAAAAAGCAGAATTATCACTTTGTTGATTCAAGGAATAGCTAAACGTTGGTTCTATAAATAAATACGCACTGTCGCCGATTTGACGAGTTACACCGTAAGCAAAATTGGCAAATCCGTTGAATTGTTTATCACCATTTAATCTATATGCTCCCTCCAAACCTACGTTCAGATAATGTGAAAGAGCCTCGCCTTCTAAGAATATATATTGTACTTCAATTTTTGTGCCTAAGTAGTTTGCAGACTGAGAATAATTCTTATTTAATTCTGCAAAACTTACATCAACTCCTTGTTTATCAGATGGTTGAATAATCAAAGAGTCGGTTCTAATTTGGTAATTGATACTATGATTTGTTCTCGTAAAAGTCAAACCTGTGCGGAGTTTAAAGCGGTCTGAAAGCATGAAAACTAAACCCGCTTGGGTATAGAAACCAAGTCTATTATCATCATTATTTACCGAAATACTATGCACATAATTCGCATCGTTGCCATTGGGTGTGATGGTATAATAATTCAATAAAGGCATCATACTCGCATAAATTTCTAAGGGCTTTCTTTCTTTAAAATAATCATCCTTTTTAGGGGCAATCACAAACTTTAATTTGGGTGTTTTAAAGTTATTTTCAATCAAACTATAAGACTTTGAATCTAAGGTTATTAAATAGTTTTTACTCAAAACAGAAATATTTTCTTTATTAGAGAATACATTTAAAATACTTTGATTATTGCTTGGATTCTGCGTAATTATTTTATGTTTTTCATTAGAGTTATTTACGGAAAGAAGGTTTAATGGATTATTAGTATTTATAACTTTATTTTCTTCTGTTTTATTCAAATACGTAATTGAAGTCTCAATGGTTGTATTGGATTTTAAAAATAATGAAGGTTTTGGTTCTTTTGTAATTTCCATAGATTTGTTATTCCGACGAATCGGATCACCGAGGCGGTAGGAACTAAATTTTGTACCTTCAATCGTATTTTTTATGTTTTTAACAGTTCCTCCCGCTTCGGCGATCCAATTCGTCGGAATGACAGTTCTTATTAGTGTTGTACGAATTGGCAAAGACGATTCATGCAATAATATCTTTTTTTCTAATTTAACATTTACATTATTAGTCGCTTTTTTCTCTAAACCATTAACAATCAATGAATTATTTAACGACATCTTTTGAGAATTATCATCAGATTTTGTTATAATCTCACCCGAATATTCTTTACGATAAGTCCACAAACCTGCCAATAGCAATAAAATCACCACCGCAGAAGTTTGCCAATACGGGAATTTCCTTGTGGCATCCACAGGGAGTTTTGGCTCTATTTTTTGCCAGAGTTGAGTATCGGGTTCAGATTCAAAATCGGCGAATCTGTCTTTGAACACGTCCTCAAAAAGGTCGTTTTCGTTGTTATGGATGTTCATAGCTGATAATTCCCAAGGGTTTTAATTGCTTCCTAAGTAATTCTTTCGCCCGTGAGAGTTGCGATTTTGACGTATTCTCACTGACTCCCAACATTTCTCCGATTTCAGAGTGACTATAACCATCAATGACATAAAGGTTAAAGATCATGCGGTAGCCGTTAGGCAATTGGTTAATTAATGTTAGCAATTCTTCGTTCGAAAGGCTTGCCAACAAATTGGGGTAATCATCGTTGCTGTGTAAAATGTCTTCATAATCAGTATTTTGTTGAAATTTCAAATTTGCGTGATAATAATTGATGGCAGTATTGACAACGGTTTTACGTACCCAAGCACCCACCGCACCCACTTTTTCAAGGGTTTTAATGTTGTTAAAAATCTTTACAAATGCTTCTTGATAAACGTCTTCGGCTTCATCGGGCGTGCGAGTGTAACGACGACAAACGCCCATCATTTTCCCTTTGTAAAGGTTATAAAAGGCAGTTTGGGCTTTACGGTCGTTATTCTGGCAGGCTTTAACTAATTCCTGTTCGTTGGTCATTTGTTGGTTTTTCAATGAATGATAGAATATTAAGTAGTACATTATTTACTCATTCTATCATTCACTCACTTATTTCTTTATCCTAATCATAAAATTCGCCTTCAAAGTCTCTCCGTTAGCAGTCATAACAATGAACTTAAATTGATCATTTCGTTCTTTTAAATCCGTTGAAGATTTTAGTTTGTATAATATCTTTTTCCCATCAATTCTCAATGTTCCAAAATCGGTCTGTTTCTCAAAATTTACTTCCTTAATTTCTACGCACGAAGCAACGTGTAAACCGTACGGAATTTCAATTTCTTTGTCCTTCATTTGCGTTACTGACAATTCCATTTCCCCGTTTTTTGCATCGGCTTTGCAAACAGGCACCTCACGAATGAGAATCTCTGCCAACATCCGCAAAGGATTCTTTCCTTCTTTATCTAAAATAGTATATTCTAAACCATCGAGAGCAACTTTATTGGTGGTTTGCGTGTACTCAATTTCTTGATTCTTATTGACAATTGCCGTTCCAAAACGTGGTTGAACCGTTATTTTCAAACTCTTTCTATCGTAATTATCACAAATTTTATCATTACTTAATACCTTGATTATCTGAACGTTATTATTATTTTTAGTGATAATTAACAAATCTGGAAATAACAAAGTCCTGCATGAATTTCCTTGCACATCTATCCGCACGCCCGCAATCATACAAACTGGATTTGTGCCACCCGTACAAATCTTATACAAGAAAAAATCATCCGCTTCTGAACCTATTTTTGGCGTGTATTTTATGCGGTTGTTCTCAATAAATGCAACACCTAAATGCGGTTTTTCAACGATTTCAAGGGTTGAAGAGTCCAAAATTGAACTACAAAAACGGTC
The DNA here is from genome assembly GCA_043756925.1 of Arcicella sp. GTDB lineage: Bacteria > Bacteroidota > Bacteroidia > Cytophagales > Spirosomataceae > Arcicella. The sequence goes on from JAYVRF010000077.1 coordinate 7,880, forward strand.
ATTTCTCAGCACGTTTAATATCGTTGGCGTATTGATTTTTACTGAAAAAATATCAGGAATTACCCCCGCATTGCAAGGCGTTTTTGAGAAATCTGAGGTAATGATGATTTTGAGAGTGTCTCTCTTGTCTTTGTTAGCATCTGAATTAAGGGCTTTATAAATCAGGATTTCCGTGGCTTCGGCTTTGGTAGAATCAGCTTTATAAATCAGCAAGCCATTTTTATTGAAATTCATCTTCCCAAATTGAGGCGTAGTTTCAATTTTTAAAGAGGTAAATCCGAGGGTTTTGTTGAGTAGATTTTTAGTATCAAAAGCCACAAAATTGTTGGATTGGGTGTAAAGTACTTTGGTATTGTTCAACGGTGTTTCGGCAATAATAATCTTGGGTTCAGGCACTTCCTTAATCTCATCACAAGCCCACGATGAAAGCATCAATACGCTGATTATCAATATATTGTATAGATTTTTCATACTATTTCATGGAAGGAAAATTGTCTGAATTTGGATTGCGACGTTTCGCAATCCAAATTCAGAAACTTCTACCCTCTTTTAGCCAATAAAAACTTACCATCTTTATCAAAAAATACCTGATATTTATCCGTGCCTACGGTGATGTTTACGTAATAACCTTCTGCAGTTCCATCTTTCAGCGTAACATTACCTTTAATGAACACCCAACCTGCGTAAGTTTTGGTCAGATAATCTTTTACAACTTGCGGTATAATGCTAACTGTCAGTTCATTAACTTCTATTTTCGGTAATTGAATTACTGGAATTTCAGTTGCCCTAACAAACTTTCCATCCTTATCAAAAATCAGGAGTATTAATTTTTTGTCTTTCGAGAGAATCACTGAATATGAATCAGTGGCTTTATCTTTCATCAAAATTGCTGCCTTTTCAAACTTCCAATCTTTGTAATTTAACTTGATATAATCTTGGATTACCTTTGGCAAATCATTCTCTTTTAATTCCTTATTTTCGGGTTTTTTGCTTGGGTCAATTGTATCGACTTTAACTAATTTACCGTCGTTATCATACGTAAATTCATAGAAAGCTCCATCCTTTTTCGCCGTTACGAAATAGGTCTTTTTGCTATTATCCGAATTCGTTTTCACCACCGCCCCAATGAATTCATAACCCGTTAATTGGCTTTGAATATTGGCGGGCAAATCTATTAATTTTGTAGCAAAAACCTTGTTTTTATCACCTCCTACGTTGTTTTTAGGCTCTGTGAAAGTAGCTGTTACAATATTTTTATCGTCAAAAACGATGGTAATTCTTTGGTCATTTAATACAATCATTACCTTGGTAGAAGCCTTGCCATTCGCATCTTTTCCTACTGAAACTTTCTCAAGTTTATAACCCTTGTAATTCGTTTCCAAATAGGCTTTTATGGCATCTGGAAGCGTTATATTATCTGAAGATTTATAAACGCTCAAAATTTGTCCAGAAGACGACACACAACTCTCGTGAGAAATGCCATTAACCATAAAATCAGCCCCGTATGTTTTTTTATCCTCAATCACAACGATGACGATATTGGTTGCCGAAGGGAAATCTGTTTTGATAGAAGTTGAGATTCTGGCAGAAGTTGCATTATCAACCGAGGTTTGATTTTGTGGGTCAATTGCGGTATCTAATTTTTCTGTACAAGAATTCAAAAAGCCGATGGTGGCAATTGAAAGAATAAAAATAAGTTTTTTCATGTTTTTGTTTTTTAATGTAACCCAAAGTTTCTACTTCGGATATTTCCGATTCGAAAGAATTAGGTTACGCACATATAGACAAGAACGAAATAGGAAAGGGTTGCATTGTGGAGAATTATTTTTTGAGGTATCGTTAAATTAAATAGTGATTACTAAATAGTGATTGGTGATTAGTTCTTTAAATACCTAAATGTTAATTACATACATGAAATCAAAACGTCGCTTGAATTGTATTAATTATTTACTTTTAGTGATTACGATTAATTAAATACTTTTTCATCTCTCCTAATCCCAACGCATTAAACGTCATTTTAGCCAAAAGTCCGCCTTTACGAGCCACCGCAACGCCATAGTGCATATCAAAATAACCCTCCATTTCGTGGGCATCTGGATTAATAGAAAGCATCACATTTTTCTCCAAAGCGTACTGAATCCATCGCCAATCTAAATCCAAACGATAAGGACTGGCATTAATTTCAATCACAACTCCATTGGCAGCACAGGCATCTATAACTTTCTGATAATCAATTGGATAACCTTCCCTTGCTAATAATAATCGCCCCGTTGGATGCCCTAAAATGGTGGTGTATGGATTCTCAATTGCTCCAATAATTCGAGACATTGCCTTCTCTTGATTCATCTTTAAATTTTGATGAATTGATGCTACGATGTAATCAAAAGATTTCAACACATCATCGGCATAATCCAAAGAACCATCCCCCAAAATATCCGATTCAATTCCTTTCAAAATCTTAAAAGGTCGGTCAGTCATGGCAGCGTATTTCTGATTAAGTTTCTCAATTTCAGCGTGTTGCTCCCAAATTCTTTCTTCCGAAAGTCCTTTGGCATAAGAAGCAGTTTTTGAATGATCGGCGATTCCGAGATACTCAAAACCTAATTCTCGGCAATAATCTGCCATCATTTCCAGGGTATGTTTTCCATCTGAATAGGTTGAATGATTATGCAAAATTCCTTTCAGGGAATCCCATGTTACTAATTCTTCAATTTGATGAGTTTTAGACCACTCAAATTCAAAATTTCCTTCCCGCATTTCTGGAATAATGTACGGCATATTCAAACTCGCATAAATGTCTTCTTCCGAATCAAAAACTTGCTTACTCAACTGTTTATAAATTCCATTCGTTGCCAAATGTTTTTCACCAGAAGAATAGATAAACACTTGATTAACAAACTGTTGTGGTGAACATGTCTGAATTTCTATGGGGATTTCTTTCTCCAAGAACCTTCCCCGCCAAGCAAAAGGAGAAGATGACTTTTCATCTTGTTGGAGGTCTGGAATAGCATTTAAAAACTGTTGAACTTCATAAGGTTTACCGTGTCCAACAACTAACTGAATAGAATGTACAATTTCATTTTTACGACGAATATCTCCCACAATTTCCACTTGCTCAAACTGTTTTTCTAACATATCAAACAAAATTTGAGCTAACTCCTCCCCTTTTTCCATTCTCAATTTCCCCGTATTTGACTGTGCATAAAGAATTGATTCTTTGATAGTTGCTTGAATTTTATCGCCAAATCCTTTCAATTTTGCCACTTCTCCGTTTTCACAAGCTAACATCAACTCACGATTATCGGTGATACCTAATTCTTGCCAAATAGCCCGAACTTTTTTAGGTCCAATGCCTTTTATTTGAAGCATTTCTAATAAACCTTCGGGCGTTTTTGCTAATAAATCCGTAAGCTCTTGACTTGTTCCAGTCTTACGAATTTCGTCAATTTTACCCGCAACACTTTTTCCAACGCTCTGTAAACCTGCGATTTGCTCAACAGAAAGAGCCATCAAGTCAGCGGTTTCTTTGTCTAAGGCACGAGCCGCAAAGCTAAGATTTTTGATTTTAAACTCATTTTCATCGTGCAATTCAAGGAGTTTTACGGTTAATTCAAGGAGAGCAACAATTTCTTCGTTGGACATGGATTTGGAGATCAAATTAAAAAAAAATTAAATTGGTACGCAGATGAAACCGATGCTTTCGGCAACGCAGATTTTCGCAGATTTAAAATTAAAAAAAACTCTTAAATCTGCTTTACGAAGCATCTGCATCATCTGCGTACCACTGTTTTGTACTAAACCTCAGCCGCTTCTTGTTCTGCCAAAATCTCCGCTACTGGTCTGAAATTACCTTTTTTCAACAATTCATTTTCTGGAACATACGGACAAACTTCTAAAATAGTGGTAATGTTAATGTCCGTAATTTGGTAATCATTTAAATTTCCTAAGTTTTTGGTCAAAGCCTCAAAAACGTCTTTGGGATTCTCTGCATTGATTAACATGATGTGAGGAGTCTTCTTTTCCTTCTGCGTTTTTTCGTCGAAACTGATGTACTGAACCTTGGCTTTATACCAAATCTCAGAACCGTTTTCCTCAAAAAATACTTCGCTCAATTTCATTTTCGTCAGATTTGTCAATTGAAAATCAGGCGTATTACTCGCCACAATCTCAAACATTCTCGCCTCTGCTTCAGTGTATGAAACGGCATCTACCAAATATGCCTCATTAATTGTTTTTAAAGAACCCGCTTCGTCTTCTTTCTGATACCGTATTTTTCCTAAATACCAAGTTGCCATTTTTATTTTGTTATTCGATTTTCGATGTCTGATGTTCGGGTTTATATAGTTTCAAGTAGATTTCGTAGCCGAACATCGAAAATCGAACATTGAACACCGACGGAAACCTAAATAATTACAAAACTATCAATAATGACCTTAAAATGATACATCGTGCATCCTTTTTTTATAAATTGCATTTACTATTCAAAACAAACGCTTTATGGAATTAACAACATTAAAAACAAATCTTTCTCTTGAACAAACTGACACTGCTGCGAAGAGTCTTTTGTTGGGAATTCCCTTGCAAATTTATGTGGTTGCGGTATGTTCGGCACTCGTAATTATTGGCGTGCTTTGGGATATTGCTTGGCACATGAGTATTGGGCGAGATGGACTTTTTTCAGCTCCACACAATGCCATTTACTTAGGTGCGGCTTTGGCTGGTATCATTTCGGGTTACCAAGTTCTGAAAACGTCGTTTTGGGGAACTTCCGAAGAGAAGGGGAAAATGGTTAATTTTTGGGGTATTTTTTACAGTTCTTTGGGCGGAATGTTCTGCATTTGGGGTGGTTTCAGTGCGGCAACTTCGGCACCCTTTGATGATTGGTGGCACGGAACTTACGGCTTGGACGTAAAGATTTTTTCACCTCCTCATGCCATTTTGGGTTTAGGTTTAATAGCCATTCAAATTGGAGCAATGATTTCGGTTTTGGCGGTCTTGAATCGTAAAGAAAAAATATCGTATTTATCTGATTCACAGAATATTAGTCGTGATAATAGGCTCCGCAATATCTTTATGTTTACGGCAGGATTAGTGGTTTTAACGGTGGGAACCTTCCTCACAGAATTCATGGGACGTTGGAATATGCACCGTAATTCTTTCTATGAAATTGGCTGTTTTGCCTTTCCGATGTTCATCATTGCCTTCGCCAGAGCCAGTAAAATTAAGTGGGGAGCAACCATTATTACGGCAATTTATATGGTCGTGATGATTTGCATAAACGGAACAATTAGACAATTCCCCGCTGAACCACTTTTGGCCCCCGTTGCCAATTATATAACCTTTTTTCAAACAACGGCATTTCCTTTGTTATTGGTTTTTCCAGCGATGGTTATTGATTTTCTTAGAGATAGATTTAAGGGTAAAAGCGACTGGATTTTGGCAGTAATCTTAGGCGTAGGATTCTTTGTAACATTTCTTATCATCCAATATAACGCTGGAACATTTTTAAAGGAATCACCTTTGGCTCGCAATTGGTTTTTTCAGTCTGATTCAATGCCCTATTTCAACCCTGCCAATGCAGACTGGCGTTATAAATTTATGGATTGGGCGGTTACAAAAGGCGTTAAAAACTGGGCAATTGCAGCTTTAATTTCTTCTATTTTAGGTATTCTCTCAGCAAGAATCGGATTACTTTGGGGAAATTGGATGAAGAGAGTACAGCGTTGAAATAAGAAGGTATTGTCTGGGCGACTCCGCCTGAATTTGGATTGCGAAACGTTGCACCGTGTCAGATTAATGGATTTATTGAATTCTCTCTAAATCCTAAAAATCTACTAATCCAATGAGTCTACATTCAGACAGAATCGCTCAATCATAGTTACTCAGACAAATATTCAAGTATTTGACTTTCAGATACTTGAATATTTAACATTGAATGCGGAACGCCACCCGTTTGCACATTGAAAATTATAAGCATTAACTATTCAAAACCTTCCCCCTCTTGAAAAATCTCATTATAATTTTATTCATTTTTATCTCATTTTTCACCTCAGCCCACGTGGGTAGTCCTGGCGTTGTGTTTGAAGGGCAGGCGGGTAAATACAACTTGCAGGTATACGTTCAACCACCCGATGTAATTCCTGGTACTGCCCAAGTAACCGTTTTTACGGATGGCAATGATATTGAACGCATCCGTATAAAACCCATTTATTTCTGGTTTGGTGATGAAGGTTCGCCCGTTTCAGACGAAATTTTTGCGGTGGCTGGACAAACGGGTAAATTTGACGGAATGGTTTGGTTTATGTCGCCTTTGGCAGGAAGTGTGGAAGTGGAAGTTGTAGGTAAAAGAGGAATCGCAAAAATGATTGTTCCCGTGGCAGCAGTTTCGACCGCAAAGCGTTCAATGCCAGCGAGTTTAGGTTGGATCTTGGCCGCTTTAGGGATATTTTTAGTGGGCGTTCTCACCACAATTTTTGGAGCGAGCGTGAGTGATAGTCTACAACCTTCGGGCGAAAAAGCAACATCAAAAACCATTCGTAAACGAGTTACAGGTTCGTTGGTAGGAGCAAGTTTTTGTGGATTATTATTGTTTATTGGCAATAATTGGTGGGGTGGTCTTGCGAAAGAACATCTTAAAGAAATGTATAAACCTTACCGTGCATCCACAAAAATAGTGCATGAAAATGGTCAGGATATGCTAAAATTAACGATTGACAGTAACTCGGTTTATAATCGAAAACTGAGCTACGTAATTCCCGACCACGGAAAATTAATGCACCTATTTCTGGTAAAGCAAGGCACGATGGATGCTTTTGCGCATCTTCATCCTGTGCGGAAAGATACGCTTAATTTTGAAGCACTTTTACCAAATTTACCCGCAGGAAAATATTTGGTTTATGCCGATATTATGCGGTACGTTGGCGGTTTTCAATACACTTTAACGGACACAATTGACATAAAAAATGCTGTTAAAAATACCAAAATTCAAGACCCTGATGATACTTACGCCATCACAAATGCTTTGAATGAAAAATTATCAAATTCATCGGATGAAACTATCACGATTTGTGGTACGCCAGGCGTGAAAACCAGGCTTCAAGATGGTTCAAGCATTGTTTGGGAGGCTAATTCAAAGAAAACGATGATGGCGGGACAGGTGTATAATTTGAAGTTTTCGGTGGTTACTCCCGATGGAAAAGAGGCAGTTTTACAACCCTATTTGGGCATGATGGGACACATTGCCGTTGTGAAAACGGATGGTTCTGTTTACATACATTTACACCCAACGGGAACCGTTTCGAGTACGTCTGTAGATGTAATGCAAAAGCGAATTGAGGAAACTTCCGTAGAACCATTCATTGCAACGCCAATGGTTTTTAAGGATAGTATTGATAAGGTTTTAGCCAAAATCCAAACCATGCCCGAAGCCCAAAGAGACCAGTTTTTAATGCCAAATATGAACCACAATGCCAAAGAACATCACGGCGGAAGTGTAAAATTTCCCTACGTTTTCCCAACGGCGGGAAATTATAGAATTTGGTTACAGATCAAAAGGAATGGGAAGATTTTGACTGGAGTTTTTGATGCTGTGGTGATTTAGAAATAAAGTTTCACCCTCATTTCTCAAACAAAGCCTTTTTATCTTTGTTAAACATTTATCCATATTTGCGTATTAAAATTTATACATGAAAGTAATAGTTATCGGTTCGGGATTTTCGGGTTTGGCGGCGGCTACAAGTTTGGCAGACAAAGGACACGAAGTTATCATCTTAGAGAAAAATAGTGTTGCTGGCGGTCGTGCGAGGGTTTTTGAAGCAGAAGGTTTTACTTTCGATATGGGTCCAAGCTGGTATTGGATGCCCGATGTTTTTGAAAATTACTTTGCTACTTTCGGAAAAAAAGTTTCTGATTATTATGATTTAGTACGATTAAATCCTTCTTATTCTGTTATTTTGGAAGGCAATGAAACCATCAATCTCCCCGCAGGAGTGGACGAATTGGGTGATTTGTTTGAATCAATGGAAGTAGGCAGTCGAGCGAAATTTCAAGAATTTATGCGTCAGGCGAAGTATAAATATGACGTTGGAATCAATAATTTTGTTTGGAAACCTTCCCGCAGTATTACTGAATTTTTGAGCATAAAATTGCTTTATGACGTAACTCGTCTCGACGTTTTTCAATCTTTTTCTTCTCACATTCGTAAATTTTTTCAAGACGAAAAAATCTTGAAGATTATGGAGTTTCCTATTCTTTTTTTAGGTGCAACACCTGAAAATACGCCTGCAATGTACAGCCTCATGAACTATGCAGAGATGCAAATGGGAACTTGGTATCCGATGGGTGGAATGCACAAAATTGTGAAAGGAATGGTGGCGTTGGCAGAAGAAAAAGGCGTGAAAATTTTACTGAATAAAAACGTTCAAAAAATTGATGTGCAAGGAGATACAGTAAATAAAATTATTACAGATGATGAAGATTTTACGGCTGATGTCGTTGTGGCAAGTGCGGATTATCATCACGTAGAAGCTAAATTATTGGGAGAAGAATTCAGGAATTACGATGAAAAATATTGGGATAAAAGAGTGATGGCTCCGTCCTCTTTATTATTTTATTTGGGAGTGAACAAAAGAATTCCGAAATTACAGCATCATAACCTGTTTTTTGATGCAGATTTTAAAGTCCACGCCCACGAAATATATACAGAACCCCAATGGCCCTCGAAGCCGCTTTTTTACGCATCTGCCCCTTCTAAAACTGATGATAGTGTTGCACCCGAAGGATATGAGAATCTGTTTTTATTAATTCCCGTTGCCCCTGATTTAGAAGATACTGACGAAATTCGAGAGAAATATTATCATATTATTATGGAGCGTTTAGAGAAATACTGTGGCGTAACTATCAGAGATTCAATTGTTTATAAAAGAAGTTACGCTCACGAAGATTTTAAAAGTGATTATAATGCCTTCAAAGGAAATGCTTATGGATTGGCAAATACTTTGATGCAAACCGCCCTTTTGAAACCAACTTTGAAGAGTAAGAGAGTAAAAAATCTTTATTACACAGGACAATTAACCGTGCCAGGCCCAGGCGTTCCACCATCACTGATTTCGGGATTAGTGGTGGCGAAGGAAGTTATGTTAGAGAATAGTAAATAGTGAAAATTTTAATGTTCCAACCCGAACATTGAATAACGCCCATCGAAAAAATGGATTTATATACAAAAACAACCCTTGAATGTAGTAAGGTCATTACTGAACATTACAGTACCTCATTCACGTTGGGCATAAAGACCTTAGACAAACGCTTTCATTTGCCCATTTATGCAATTTATGGGTTTGTTCGCTACGCTGATGAAATTGTAGATACTTTTGAAGGATATGACAAAAAAACTTTGTTAAGTCGTTTCAAATTAGATACCTATGTTGCCATTGAAGAAGGCATTAGTTTGAATCCAGTGTTACATTCGTTTCAGTTAATTGTTAATAAATACAAAATTGACCATGAATTGATTGAGTCGTTTTTGCATTCGATGGAAATGGATTTGTATTATGCTGATTATAATCAAGAAGGTTATGAAGCCTATATTTACGGTTCGGCGGAGGTTGTAGGATTGATGTGTTTGCGGGTTTTTTGTGAAGGAAATTTAGCAGAATATGATAGACTGAAAGCCGATGCAAAACGCTTGGGTTCAGCGTTCCAAAAAGTAAATTTTTTACGAGATATTAAATCAGATTTTCAAGAAAGAGGACGTACCTATTTTCCAGATGTGGACTTTACAAATTTCACATTGGAAGACAAAAAAATCATTGAAAACGACATTCAAGCGGATTTTAATGCTGCCCTGCGTGGAATTTTAGAACTCCCAAAAGGAGCAAAAGGGGGGGTTTATTTAGCTTACAAATACTATTTAAGATTATTCGATAAAATTAAAAACTGCCCCGCCTCACGCATACAAAATGAACGAATACGAGTTCCAGATTATCAAAAAATGACTTTATTAGCGAGTACTTATTTTCAAATGAGGCTCAACGTTTTATAAATTCGTAACACAGACTTCAGTCTGTGTTCATGAATTGACAGGCTAAATTCTGTGTTACGTTTTTACGAAAAACCATTGGAAACTCTCCAATGGTTTTTTTTGTGAGTTAACAACTTGTTCATCAATGTTTTATTTGTTCAATTCTAATGCTGCGTAATTTTGTTGGTTGTTTAATCTTAAACTAAAAACGTATCCCATGAAAAAATTATTCTTGTTTTGCTTTTTGTTTGGTTCTTTCTTTATGAATGGACAAACGAATTCTGCAACATCTAATTTACCAATATCATTAACTCCACAAACAGGGGCAGCTTTGCCAAGTTATGTGGCTATTCATCGTTTCGGAACTGCGGCATCAGCTATACCTTTAACCCGAATTACGACTAATGGAAATGCTGATTTACCTAACACTAAGTAGGTGTTAGGATTTAGTTGTTAGGGGTTAGTGCATTAACCCTAACCCACTGATAATTACAAGATTACACAGAATCCAAACATAAACTAATTAACGGGTACTTACTACAAATAGTAGCGGAGGGTGGATTGCCGAGATAACTAATGGAATAAGTATTTTGGCTTCAGGAAGTAATGCCGCAGGGGCGGTTATTATGGTGTTCTCAACGTTAAATAGTTCAAATGTGCAAGTGGCTTATGATTGGACGGTTTTAGACCAAGCGAGTAGAACAAATTCTATTGCTTTACAATACAGAGTTGGAGAATCTGGAACTTTGATTAATGTGGATACCCCATCAAGTTCTGTCTATTCCACGGGAACAGTTGGGAGAGCAAGTGGTACTACTTATTCCCAAATATTACCAGTTGCTACTGAAAATAAGCCTATTGTGCAAGTTAGGTGGATTTATTGGGAATCTGTAAGCACGGGTGGTGGTTCAAGGGATAGATTAGGTTTAGATGAAATTTCAATCACAGGTAATTCTGCCTCACCAACTATTTCAACTTCATTAACTACTATTATTGGTAAGTAGTTACGCTTCATTTTTATACACTAATCCAGATGAAACTGCGGTTAGTGGAGTACGTCCAAATCCTTCTTGGAATCCTATATCTAAGATTTTAAGCGATTCATATTGTGCGAATACTGTTTCTTTTCCTGACTAAATTGACCATCAAATTGTTTCAAACGAATTGACTGGTAGTGATTTTGGTTAAAAATATGTTGCAGGGTCGATTGCAAGTTTCAGACCAGCAATTACAAATTATGCTAACACAACTTCCGACCATTATGCGACTATTGCTCGTTACGAATTTATAACCCCTCCTCCCATCACCAGCATCGCCACAGGCAACTGGTCATCCCCAACAGTGTGCCGACTGCCACGAGTAATGTAGTGATTAATACGCCACATACTGTAACAGTTGATGCTGCCTCGCAGGCTAAATCAATTAATTTGAAGGGAATTATTAATTATTTAGCTCCTTTTGTATTATCATTAGGACAGTAATTAAAACAATACCCACAAAAAACGTCCAATAATCAAAAATTATTGGACGTTTTTTATGTCTAATTATCTATTGAAGTAAGATGTTTTGAAACAAAATCCCTAATCACAAAATCCTAACTCCTATTTCATTTAATATCAAAACTCCCCTCTCCTATCTTGAAGCCTTCTGAGTATAATTCAATTTTGTAATGTCCTTCACGATACTGAATTGCCGTTCCACGACCGTAAATAATCTCAACGCCTTGTCCGTTATTTTGAAACTGAATATCTTTTTTTGCAGTATAAGTTGATTCTTTCCCAAACATATCAAAATTGCCCGAACCTACTGCCGAATCATACAACATGGCTCCGTCTGGGTCAAGTACTCGCATGAAGATTGTCTTGATGTCTTGCTTGGCAATTGGGTTAGGTTGTATTTGGAAAATCACCTTAATTTTATCTACTTTTGAAGCACGATAAACCCCTCCATCACGCTCCTTATTTTTATCCGAAAGAGCAATTGCCTGTACAAATTGTGCCTGTAAAGCCGATGCACGGGTAACTTTCGCAGCTAATTCACGGTTACGACGATAGGCATTATCAACCGAATCCGCTAATCCTTGCTTATCCGTTTTCAAACCCATATTCTCGTTTGTCAACGTACTATTTTGCGTAAACAGGTCTTTATTCTTGGCAACTAAGGTAGTATTTTCACGCTTCAATTGCACCAACTCTGCATCTTTTGCCTCCAACAAAATCACAAAATCAGCAATCTTTACGTCGTATTTTTGCTTTGAAAAAGTATTTACTTTTTTTAACTGAACTTTGTCTGATTCCAATTGTCTTTTGGCAGCTTCCAACGATTCTACATTACCACCCAAGGCTTTGATTTGTGCAATTTTTGCATCTAATTGCGAACCAACAGAATCTAAACGAACTCGTGCAGAAGCCAATTCTTCCACTTTCTGATTAATGATTTGGTCTTGATCTTTATTTTTGGTTTTTGCATCATTGAGCATATATCCCAACAAGCCTGCGACTATCGCTAAAATGGCAACTAATACTTTCCAAATTCCATTTTTTTGCGTTGATTCTTCCATGAGATTTTACTTGATTTTGGTTAATGATGGACTGAAATACTCATTTTTTTATTTTTTGAGTATCGAATTTAGTGATTATCAATGGATAATAGAAATTTTAGACATAAAATTGTGTTTCTTAAACCGTAAAGGCATTAGCTTTGTTGATTATAATAAGTAGAGATTAGGATTTAGGTGTTAGGTGTCAGCAAAATAACTAACTGATTGTCAGTCATTTACATAAAAAAGGACACTGTTTAATATACACATTACTACTCACTTTACTATTAACAAACATTGAACCGAGCGACGGTCGCAACCAAAATCGAACAACGAATATGCCCCAATACGACTTTTTAGTGATTGGCTCTGGAATTGCAGGGCTTTCATATACTGCCAAAATTGCCACCCATTTCGAGCAACAAGGCAAAGACATAAAAATTGCCATTATCACCAAAACCGTTGCCGAAGAAAGCAACACAAAATACGCACAAGGAGGTATTGCAACGGTCTGGAAAGATGATGATTCTTTCGAGAAACACATTGAAGACACGATGGTAGCGGGAGATTTTTTATCCGATAGAAAAGCCGTTGAAATTGTAGTCAGAGAAGCCCCAGAGCGATTAAAAGAGCTTATCGAATACGGAACAAATTTTGATAAAAAAGCCGATGGAACGTATGATTTAGTAAAAGAAGGTGGTCATTCCGACCAACGAATTCTGCACCACAAAGACTCAACGGGTAACGAGATTGAAAGGGCATTATTGGAAACCGTAAAATCACATAAATCAGTTGATTTCTTTACGCATTATTTTGCGGTGGACTTAATTACGCAACATCATTTAGGTGAAAAAATCACAAAAGATACGCCAGACAAAAAATGTTTTGGGGCATATGTTTTGAATACTTTAACGGGAGAAACTGAAACATTTTTAGCCAAAACTACCCTTTTGGCAACGGGCGGAATTGGTCAAGTTTATCAAAGTACCACCAATCCAACCATTGCAACGGGCGATGGAATCTCAATGGCGTATCGAGCAAAGGCTCTGGTGGAAGGCATGGAATTCATACAGTTTCACCCAACATCTTTGTATCAACCTGGCAAAAAACCTTCATTCCTGATTTCTGAGGCGGTTCGTGGACATGGCGGTATCTTGAAAAATATTGACGAAACCTCTTTCATGGAGCGTTACGATGAACGCCTTTCACTCGCTCCCCGTGACATTGTGGCTCGTGCCATTGACTCTGAAATGAAGATAAACGGGGTTGATCATGTTTATTTAGATACTCGCCACTTGGAAGCGGAAGACTTCAAACATCACTTCCCGATGATTTACGATTATTGCAAAAATAACCTTGGTTTAGACATCACGGGTGAGGACATGATACCCGTAGTTCCCGCTCAACATTATCTGTGTGGAGGCGTGAAAGTCAATGAACATTCCCAGACAAATATCAACTATTTATACGCTGCGGGTGAGTGTTCAGCAACGGGTCTTCACGGAGCTAACCGATTGGCTTCTAACTCTTTATTAGAAGCAATCGTTTATGCTCACCGGGCATTTTTAGCTTCGATAGAAACCTTTGAAAACAATATTTTACCAACCAATATTCCCGACTGGAACGATGATGGCACAACCCATCCAGAAGAATTAGTGTTAGTAACAGAAATGGCTCGTGAATTGGAATCTATCATGAGTAATTACGTAGGAATTGTACGGACGGACCGACGTTTAAAACGAGCTTACGACCGCTTAGAATTGATTTATATCGAACACGAAGAACTATATAAACAATCAAAAATATCCGTACAAATTTGTGAACTTCGGAATATGATTAATGTGGCATATTTAGTAATCAAAGATGCCAGAGCGAGACACGAAAATCGTGGTTTACATTATAATTTGGATAACATTTCGTGAGAATAAACATTATGCAAAAACTTCTTGTTCGCTCAACTGTCATTACGGCAATCATGCTTCTTATTTGGATTAGCTTAGACCAAATCCTTGATTCAAGCATCTGGCAAGGCATAACTTTAAGCAAATCAGCCTTAACGGTTGAGTATTGCGAGTTCAATAATCCCGACAGATTTTTTCACCAATCCATGAATACGTATTCCAATTTGGTGTATTTCTTTTTGGGAGTATTGATTTGTCAGATTGCTTGGCAGGATTATAAAAGTAGGAATTTTCAAAATCGTTTAGCAAATTTTCCTTTATTGTCGGCTTTGATGGGCATATGTTTCATCTATTTGAGCTTCGGAAGTGCCTTTTTTCATGCTTCCCTCACGTGGGCGGGTCAGCGAGTGGATATGAACGGGACGTATAGCATTATGCTTACATTGGTGAGTATTGGACTATATCACGTCCTGCATAAAATCAATTTTTCGGAACAAGCTAAGAAGGTTTGGATTATCGTAATGGTAATCATAATTCTTGCATTTTACCAAGTCCATTTGCTGATTTCGAGTAGCATTTTAGTACCCATTCTCATCCTTTTGATGCTATTATTAATCGGAATAAATTACTTCCAATTTCCAAAACAAAGGCGTTTATTCTTAGGAATTTTGAGTTTGGTTTTAATAATAATTGCCGTAAAAATCAGAATGATGGACGTTCAAAAAATTAACTGCGACCCTCATTCTCTCTACCAAGGGCATTCACTTTGGCATATATTGGCAGGATTAAGTAGTTTTTGTAATTATGCTTTCTTTCGATTTTGGAAGAAATAGACGTAGAAGTATTTGTAAAGTGGTCTATTTTTTTTAACACAAAATCAAGTCCTAAAACAATATTCCCGCCAAAGTAGCCGACATATAACTCGCCAATGTCCCCGCAATCAAAGCCCGAACCGCCACTTTTGTTAGGTCAGCTCTGCGACTTGGTTCAAGGGCTGAAATACCTCCAATCTGAATGCCCAGCGAACCAAAATTAGCAAATCCGCAAAGAGCAAAACTAACGATTGCAATGGTTTTAGGCGTTAATGCTCCCGCTTTAATCATGGGCGAAAGTTTGAGGTATGCCACAAATTCGTTAGCGGCTAATTTTGTTCCCATCAACGAACCTGCCTGTAAAATTTCCTCTTTCGGTACGCCCATACACCACGCAAAACCTGCAAATAAATATCCTAAAAGTGTATCTAAACTAAATTCTGAATAGTTAAAAATACCTCCTACTTTGCTAAAAATGAAGTTGATAAGTGCAATTAAAGCCAAGAAGCCGATAAGCATTGCCAACACGTTTAATCCCACTTTCAAACCATCCGAACAACCCGCCGAAATAGCATCAATAATATTAGTATGTTCTTTTTCAACCTTCAACGTCACAACACCCTTCGTCTCCGATTCCTCGGTTTCGGGGTACATGATTTTAGAGATTGCCAACGCTCCTGGGGCAGCCATAATACTTGCTGCAATCAGATAAGATGCTGGCACACCAAACTGAATATACGTTGCCATCACACCCCCAGCAATACAAGCGTAACTTCCTGCCATTGAAGCCGTTAACTCCGAAAGTGTCATTCCTTTCAAATAGGGTTTTATCATAATTTGAGCTTCTACTTGCCCCACAAAAGCACTTGAAATATTAGAAAGTGCTTCCGACCCACTCACGCCCATCAAGGCTTTCATACCCTTCGCTAACCACTTGATAATAAGCTGAATAACACCTAAATGATAAAAAATATTTACCAAAACCGCCACGAAAATAATCGTTGGAATGATGTTGAAAAAGAAGATAAACCCACCTCCACGGAATACAGTTTCAAGCAAAGGAACATCAGCCAATGGACCAAAAACGAATTTTGCTCCTTCTGAACTGAAACTAATTACCCGAGTAACCCAATTACCCAACGTTTGAAAAGTTGCCGTCCCGACAGGAGTTTTTAAGATAAATACCGCCAAACCAGCCTGCAAAGCCAAGCCCATCCCAACGGTGCGAAAATTAATGGCTTTACGATTATTTGACATCAAATAGGCGATGCCCAAAATTAATACTATTCCAATGAGTCCTGTGAATCTTTCCATACGGTGGCGATTGTGAATGTGGTTTTGGTTTGTTGAATGAAAGGATAAAGATAATAGGTTTTTTTTATTAAAGCCCTCTTAAACCGAACCACCCGACGAACAGATGAGATTATGATTCACGTCGTTTCATTTTGTGATGGTTTTTGATTTATCTTTGTGGTTGAACATAAAAGGAAAAAAATATAACAAAAAATAAAAAAGACATATAAATTTTAGCGTTTAGCTTAACAATCTTGTGATTCTGAAACTCTGGTAAAGTAAATGAATTATCCACAAGGAAAGTTAAAGTTGAGCGTCCATGCGGTTTGCGTGGACGCTTTCTTTACTTTGTGGATATGGTTTTACCAGAGACCTCAGAATACAAGTATTGAAAGTTGTTCCACGCTTTTTTTATTTGTTTTCTGACCGTATGGAAATTAAAGAAATTCTTGAAAATACCCTCCGAAAAGAACCGAATCTATTGAGTGACAAAGGAGAAATAAAAAAATGGGTTGTCATTAATAAAGCTCAAAATTATGATGAAACTTTACTCGGTTTACTATTGGATGAGCCACGTTTAAAAACGCTATTTTTTAAAGAAATCAAAAATGCTTTGATTTTTAACCTTAACCTTTTTACTGATTTTATTGAACAAAAAGAGTTTTTACCTGATAGTTATACAGGATTTCCGAATAAAATTGGCTTGCGAATTGGGGGTAAATTCTTGCGTCAGCGTAATGAAGTTTCTTTGGTATGGCCCTATAAAGATTGTGTTTTAGAAGGAGGACAAAACAAAGAAGAAGATAGTAGAAAAGAAATTTTCTTTAATGAATTACTGGCTCAGGATGAAATTACGCAGCTTTTTGAACCCAAAGTAATTACAAACGTTCAGTATTTTGGCGATGCCCAAGCATTAACTCCTACCTCAAATTTACTCATCAAAGGCAATAATCTTTTAGCCTTACACAGCCTCAAAAAACGATTTACTGGCAAAGTAAAATTGATTTATATCGACCCTCCGTATAATACAGAAAGTGATGCGTTTAAATACAATGACTCCTTCAAGCAATCTTCTTGGCTAACTTTCATGAAGAACAGAGTAGAGATGGCTAAATCTCTTTTAAGTGATGATGGCTTTTTCTTCACACATATTAGTTTCCATCAATTTGCTTACTTAAAAGCATTAATGGATGAAGTTTTTGACATTAGAGAAGTTTGTATATTTAATTTATTGGTAAGACATCCTAACAGAATTTTAAAGGCAGATAAGGATTTTCATGATGTTATGGAATATATCTTGGTTTATACAAAAAATAAGACACTCAACAAAATTGCCAAAAGGATAGAAGATAATGATATTGAAAAATATATTTATAGCGTAAACGAATTACAAAATGGAAAAGAGATAGAAATTAATGGAGTAAAAGTAAAATACTTTGAACCTCAGCAATATCAGTTAATTAAAACAGAACCTAAAATTGAAAATTTTCAAAAAATTAGTATTCGAGGTTCTTTAAAAGAAGGGAATAGCAGTGGAAGATTTTATGAAAAATATATTGCACCAATCAAAAGTAGCTTTCCCCCGTTAACTATTTTTAAAATACCAGATATGGGAAATGATGTTTACGATTATCGTTATTTTTACACACCCGAGGAATCAAAAAGTAATGGAGGTTATTTTCAAGGAGTTCCTAAAGACCAAAAAGATTTCAAGGAGAAACCTTATCCAAATTTTTTAGATTTTGTACAAGATTTTAATAATGTAGGATATGAGGGCAGTGTTGCATTTAGAAACGGTAAAAAACCAGAAACCCTTATTAAACAACTTTTCGAAATTGGTAAAATCAAAAAAGGCGATATTGTATTAGACTACCACGTTGGAAGTGGTACTACTGCCGCAGTAGCACATAAAATGGGAGTTCAATATATAGGCATCGAACAAATGGATTATATCGAAACTGCTACAGCAGAACGTCTCAAAAAAGTTATTGAAGGTGAACAAGGCGGTATTTCAAAAGCAGTCAATTGGCAAGGTGGAGGTAGTTTTGTCTATCTCGAACTCAAAAAATACAATGAATCCTTTATTGAAAAAATCAGAGATGCTCAAAGCACAGACGAATTGTTGAAGGTTTGGGAAGAGATGAAAAGTGTTTCTTTTCTGAATTATAATATTGACATCAAAGACCAGCACAAAGCCCTTGAAGAACTCAAAACCCATTCGCTTGAAGTTCAAAAGCAAAAATTAGTTTCCATCTTGGATAAAAATCAGTTATATGTATCATTATCAAATATGGATGATGCTCAATACGGAGTAACAGCACAAGAAAAAGAATTTACAAAAGCGTTTTACCAAAATGATTAACCTATTTATGAAACCATTTTTATACGAAACTATTGAGAAAGAAGTAGGCAGAATTCCTATCAAAAAAATCAATATTCCCCTTTCTCTCGTTGATAATTTGAATCCAAATTTTGCAATTAGACCTTATCAAAAAAGTGCTTTTCAGCATTTCATGGCTTTTGAACAAGAAGAATTTGAAGGAAAATCCAATTCTCCCTATCATCTACTTTTCAACATGGCAACGGGTAGTGGCAAAACGTTGATGATGGCTGGATTGATATTACACCTTTACGAAAAAGGGTATAGAAATTTCTTATTCTTTGTTAATAGCTCAAACATTATTCAAAAGACGAAAGATAACTTTTTGAATAATTTATCCAGTAAATTTCTTTTTAATCAAAGTATTGTTTTCGATAATAAAGTGGTGCTTTTAAAAGAAGTTAAAAACTTTGAAGATGCTGATAATGAGAATATTAATATCTGTTTTACCACTATTCAATTACTTCACACAAGTTTGACAAATACCAAAGAAGGTGCTTTGACTATTGAAGATTTTAAGGATAAAAAAATAGTATTGATTGCTGATGAAGCCCACCATTTGAATACTTCCACCCGTAACCAAACCAGTATTGAAGGTACTTGGGAAGGGACGGTTATGAGTATTTTGGAGCAAAATATGGAAAATTATCTATTGGAATTTACCGCTACAATGGATTTTGATAGCAGAGAGATTACAGAAAAATATGCCGATAAAGTAATTTTTAAGTATGATTTAGCTCAATTTAGAAAAGATGGTTATTCAAAAGACATTGATTTGATACGTTCCTATTTTGGAGAAAATGACAGGATGTTACAAGCTGTTTTATTGAGCCAATATAGACAAGAATTAGCCACCAAAAATGGGATAAATCTAAAACCCGTCATTCTTTTTAAAGCCAAAAAGACGATTGCAGAATCGGAACAAAACAAAGAAAAATTTCATAAACTGATTGAAAATCTTAGTCTCGATACGATTGAAAGGCTTTTCAATGACTCTACACTTGAAATTGTAAAAAAAGCGAATCAATTTTTTGACGAAAATGGTATTTCATACTCAACCTTGACATCAAGAATACAATCTAATTTTAAACCCGAAAATTGTATCAGTGCCAACTCCGACAATGAAGCAGAAGCAAATCAGATAAAATTAAATACCTTAGAAGATGATAATAATCCAATTAGAGCGGTATTTGCCGTTCAAAAATTGAACGAAGGTTGGGACGTATTAAACCTCTTTGACATTGTACGGCTCTATGAAGACCGTGACGGAGCAAATGCAAAAGGTAAGTTAGGCAAAACCACCTTATCAGAAGCTCAATTGATTGGCAGAGGGGCAAGATACTTTCCTTTTTCATTGAATGGCGAAGATAAATACACTCGAAAATTTGATAAAGACCTCTCAAACGAATTAAAGATTTTAGAAGAACTTTACTACCATACCATAGAAGACAGTCGTTATATTTCTGAAATTACAAGGGCGTTGGTAGAGTCAGGAATTTACGAAGATGATAGGAATATGGTAACGAGAGAATTAAAATTCAAGGAATCGTTTAAAAATACTGATTTATACAAAAAAGGAGTGGTTTTTTTGAATGAAAGAGTGGTTAAAAGTTATCAAAATGTCTATTCATTGTCAGATTTAGGGGTTTCTCAAAAAAATATTGTTTACACTTTATCATCAGGCGTGGGTAAAAAAACGGATGTATTTGGGGTATTAGAACAAGAAATAGATACCTTGGGCAACAAGATTGTAAAGGTTAGTAATATTCCTCTTCATGTAATACGTTATGCACTGACGACAAATCCATTTTTTTATTTTAGCTCAATGAAAAAGTATTTTCCTAAACTGAATTCATCCATCAAGTTTTGCGAACGAGAAGAATATTTAGGCGGATTAGCGATTGAGTTTAAAGGTACAGAAAAGCGAAGAAATAGCCTTTCAAATCAAGATTATTTAGACGGGTTAAAATGCTTATTAACTATCGTTGAAGAGCAAATGAAGGCTAATATTTCTATTTATGAGGGAACGATAACGTTTAAACCACACCCTTTTCGAACCAATTTCAAAGATAAAACTTTGCGTATAGGCAAGTATGAAGAACGAGCAAAAGGTCAAGAAAGTTTAATAACTGATAAAGATTGGTATGCCCACAACGCAAATTTTGGCACAAATGAAGAAAAGAGTTTTGTAGAAATGTTCTCAAATCGTTTTGAGAGTTGGAGTATAAAATATGATGAAATGTATCTTATTAGAAATGAGCGTTCTATAAAAATCTATGATAAGTTAGGGAGGGCATTTGAACCTGATTTTCTTCTTTTTGCAAGACAAAAAGAAGGTCAAAATTTAACAATGCAAGTCTTTATCGAACCCAAGGGCAAACACTTAGCTAAAGAAGACAAATGGAAAGAGGATTTTTTACAACGATTGCGAGACGATAAAAAAATAATCGAATTCAACACCGATTTTTATCTGATTACCGGATTGCCATTTTATAATACCTTACAAGAGAACGAATTTGTCACTAATATGGATTCCGTTCTTGTTTAACTTTACATTCCCTAATCAGCCAACTTACGAAAAAAACCCAAAAAAAGGCTTCAACTAAAGTCAAAGCCCTTTTTCAAAATTTATTTTGTTGCTAATTACTCCGCAGATTTCTTCTCTTCTTCCGAAGATTCCTCAGTGGTAGGAGCAGCGGGCGTTTCATCTTCCACAACCTCAGCCGAAGGCTCTTCCGTAACTGCAACTGGTGCAACGACAGTAGTAGCTTCAATCGCATCAGTTGCTTCTTTCTTAGCACCACCTCTACGACTACGACGAGTCTTAACGGCAGTTTCAGATGCAGCACTCAACATTGTTTCGTTGAAATCAACTAATTCCATCATACACATCTCAGCGTTATCACCAAGACGATTGTTTAATTTAATAATTCTCGTATAACCCCCTGGGCGATTCGCTACTTTCTCCGCAACAATACCAAAAAGCTCTTTGATAGCCTCTTTGCTCTGTAAATAAGAGAACACAACACGACGGTTGTTTGTATCGTCAGTCTTTGCTTTCGTTATCAAAGGCTCCGCATACTTTCTCAATTCCTTCGCTTTCGCTACTGTTGTTTCAATTCTCTTGTGAAGAATCAATGAAGTTGCCATGTTCGACAACATTGCTGCTCTGTGTGGAGCAGTTCTACCTAAATGGTTGTTTTTCTTACCGTGTCTCATTGTGTTTGAGTAAGTTTAAAATGACTAATAATTTTCCCAACGAAAAACCATCCATCATTGCGGTTAAGTTAATTCACATCAACTCACCTATTACTACGTTTAGTTTAAAATAAAAAATTGGAAGTACGGACAGATGTAAATCCGTAACGATACTTCCAATTCTCAAAATCGTTATCAATCTTCATCCAAACGGTAACGGATAACATCCATTCCGAAATGAAGACCTTTATCTTCAATTAATTTCTCTAATTCAGTCAATGATTTTTTACCGAAGTTACGGAATTTCATCATATCAGAAATTTCTAATCTTGCCAAATCACCTAACGTTTTCACATCCGCTGATTTCAAGCAGTTATAAGCACGTACTGACAAGTCTAAATCTGCCAATGGTGTTTTCAACAACTTTCTCATGTGCAGCATTTCTTCATCAACCACATTATCTTCTTCTGCCTTCATCGACTCAAAAGTCATTGTTTGGTCAGAGAACAACATAAAGTGTTGAATCAAAATATACGCAGCACCTTTCAGCGCATCTTCTGGGTGAATTGAACCGTCCGTTTCAATATCTACAACCAATTTTTCATAATCCGTTTTTTGCTCAACACGAGTGTTTTCAATGCTGAATTTTACGTTTTTAATTGGCGTAAAAATAGCATCAATCGGAATGTGTCCAAAAGGAGGTTCGGTATTTCTTGTTTCGTCAGAAGGCACATAACCACGACCTTTTTCCACGATGATTTCTATCTCAAACTCTTTTGATTCATCAAGTGTACAGATAACTAATTCTGGATTCAAGATGTCAAAATAATTTGTAAACTTAGAAATGTCACCCGCTTTCAAAGTCGATTGACCTTTAACTCTTACGTTAATTTTGTTTTCAAGGATTTCCTGATTTTTCTTAAAACGAACTTTTTTCAAGTTCAAGATAATCTCAGTCATGTCCTCAATCACGCCTTCGATGGCTGAAAACTCGTGCAACACGCCGCCAACCTTCACGCTTGTAATAGCGTAGCCTTCCAAAGAAGACAATAAGATTCTACGAAGTGCATTACCGATTGTAACGCCATAGCCTTTTTCGAGTGGCTTAAACTCAAATAACCCGTGAAAGTCGTCGGCTTTTTCCATGACAACTTTGTCGGGCATTTGGAATGC
>JAYVRF010000078.1:0-8640 GCA_043756925.1 Arcicella sp.
TTCGTCAAAGAATTCATTGGATTAGGTTTTCCAAAATAATAAAGGAAAATGCCCAAAATCAGAAGAAAAAACAAAAATTTTATTTTACCCATGATGTTAGGGGTTGGGTTTTTGGGGTTAGGATTTAGTAAATTTGATATTATTATTGGTATCTTTTAATACTTTTGTATGTTGAAAAACTAAGAATCTAAATTTAGGATTAATATGTTTAATTACTAACACCTAATCCCCAAAACCTGACAACCAAAAATGACTAAAAAACAAATAATTGTAATCGGTGGGGGAGCGGCAGGCTTTTTTGGAGCAATCTCAGCCGCTGAAAACAACCCTAATGCAAAGGTAATACTTCTCGAAAAGAATCGAACAGTTTTAAATAAAGTTCGCATTTCGGGCGGAGGACGATGTAATGTTACCCATGCTTGTTTTGACAATAAACAATTGGCGAAATTTTACCCAAGAGGAGGAGTATTTTTGCGGACATTATTCAATCAATTCAACGTTCAAAATACAGTTCAATGGTTTGAAAATCAAGGAATTGAATTCAAGAAAGAATCAGACGGAAGAATGTTCCCAATTACGGATAATTCAGAAACCATTGCCCAATGTTTAGAGCAAAAAGCCAAGAAATTAGGCGTTGCTGTAATGACTTCTTTTGGGGTTAGTAAAATTGTTTTTGAAGATAATAAAATTACAGGTTTGGAACTTCAATCGGGAGAAATTTTACTCGCTGATTCAGTATTGGTAACCACAGGGGGAAATCCCAATATCACTGGTTACCAATGGCTTATGGACACGGGACATACCATTGTTCCACCAGTTCCATCGCTTTTTACTTTCAACGTTCCAACTTCTCATTTTCTCGACCTTGCGGGTGTAAGCGTACAAAAAGCCTCCGTGAAAGTGGCGGGTAAAAAATTAATTCAGGATGGAGCATTATTAGTAACCCATTGGGGATTTTCAGCTCCTGCCGTGTTGAAATTATCAGCGTGGGGAGCCAGAGAATTAGCTGATTTGATGTATGATTTTACTGCCATAATCAATTGGATTCCAGACATTTCTGAAAATAGAATTAAACTAACTTTTGAAGAAATTAAAAAGACTAATCCCAAGAAATTAATTCAATCCAATCAGCAATTTGAATTGCCTTCTCGTTTGTGGAAACGATTTTGTGAACTCTCTGAAATTGATGAAAATCTCCGTTGGATTGATTTGACGGTGAAACATACTAATAAACTGATTGAAAATTTAATAAATTCATCCCAAAAAGTACAAGGAAAAACCACTTTCAAAGAAGAATTCGTAACCTGTGGAGGGATAGATTTATCAGAAATTAATCCTGAAACTTTGGAAAGTAAACTTATTAAAGGTTTATTTTTTGCAGGAGAAGTGCTTGATATTGATGCTGTTACGGGTGGATATAATTTTCAAGCTGCTTGGACAACAGGGTTTGTGGCTGGTAAAAATATGTAACTTGATGCTAAATCCTTTGGCTGAAAATTTTAGAACCAATCGTCTTAACTTGAAAATAATAACTATATTTGCAACATTATTGCAAATAAACAAAATTCCTTTGAAAATCTTTTTAAAAATAGCCCTAATCTTTGTAATTTTTATCAAGTCTGCACCTACTTTTTCACAAGATGCAGCTTGTAATTGTGTATTGAAAGGCGTTGTACACGACCAGCAAAACCATTTGCCGATTGTTGGAGCCGTCTTATATTTGAAAGATACAAAGTACTCAACTTTCACGGATAAAGATGGATTTTATCAATTCCCTAAAATCTGTCAGGGAACTTATACTTTGGTTTGTAAAGCCATAAGTTTTGAATTAAGCGAAACGAAAATAAATTTAGAAAGTTCTCATAATGAGGACTTTATGCTTGAAAATAGGGATGAGCATTTACAGGAAGTTATCGTAAAAACTACTCGTAAATCCATTGAGAATAAGTCAATTTTATCCCAAAAAGACCTTGAAACCACTCGTGGACAATCGTTGGGAGAAGCCTTGAAAAATATTGCTGGCGTAACCACTTTGCAAACAGGAAGTTATGTTCAAAAGCCCGTGATTAATGGAATGCACTCAAATCGAGTTATCATCCTGAATAATGGAATTCGTCAAGAAGGGCAACAGTGGGGTAGTGAACACGCCCCAGAAATTGACCCTTTTGTGGCTCAAAAATTGAGTGTAATTAAAGGCGTTGGAGGTCTGAGATACGGTTCAGATGCGATTGGTGGTATCGTTTTAGTCGAACCAAACCCTTTGCCAGATTCAGCAAGTATTCACGGAGAACTCAATACTGTGGGCTTTTCAAACGGAAGACAAAGTGTATTTTCGGGGATTTTAGAAGGTGGGATTGCAAAATTAAATGGTTTTGGATGGCGAGTTCAAGGGACATATAAACGGGGTGGGAATGTTAGCACTGCAAATTATAATTTAGACAATACGGGCATTCAAGAACGTAATTTTTCCGTTGGATTAGGGATTAATAAAATCCATTTGAATACCGAACTTTTTTATAGTTATTTTGATACACAAATTGGAATTTTCACAGGGTCGAATATTGGAAATGTGCAAGATTTATTGCAAGCCATTAACAATAAAAAACCTTCTGACATTTATATACCTACGAAGTTTAATTACGTCATAAATCGCCCAAATCAAGATATTTCCCATCATTTGTTAAAAGTAAAATCGGTGATTAATTTTGAAACAATTGGTAAGTTAAACTTAGTGACGGCTTATCAATATAATTGGCGTTTGGAATATGATATTCCGAGGGGAAATAAGAGTTTAAATACCCTTAATTTCAAATTAGATACATATTCAGCGGACCTTAATTTAGACCATCGCCCTTTATTTCATATTTTCAGTGGAACTGTGGGGCTTTCTTTTCAATATCAACACAATCTTTCCTCCGCTTTTGAACTTAAAAAACCCCTCATTTCTACTACCTTACTCCCCAATTATCAGACTATTAACTATGGATTCTTCATCACTGAAAGATACTATAAAAATAACTGGGAAACTGATTTTGGAATCCGATACGATAATAGATTTTTAGAAGCTTTTTCGCTAAAAATAGGAGGAATTCCACAACAAAATCAGTTTAATTTTAATAATTTTTCGGGAGCATTTGGGGTCAAAAAACATTTGAATGATTCCTTAGAAATATTTTTGAATGCAGGATTAGTTTGGCGTAGTCCATCAGTGAATGAACTCTTCACGGACGGTATACATCATGGGTCGGCTTCTTATGAAAAAGGTGATTTGAATCTGCAACCAGAAACGGCTAAAAATGTGGCATTGGGACTAAATTATCAAACGCCTAAATTTAGCATTGGGCTTGATACGTATCTTAAATATATACAAAATTTCATTTACCTAAAACCTCGTTTACAAAATGATACTTTGAGGTCTGTTCTAACCGTCAGAGGAGCATTTCCAGCTTTTGATTACACCCAAGTAAATGCCCTTTTTACGGGGTTCGACTTAACTTTATCTTACAGACCAATTCCTTCATTTGAGTTGTTTTCAAAAACTTCGATTGTGAGAGCAAAAGATGTTAGGAACAACCTTTTCATGGTTAATATTCCCTCGGATAGATTTGAGAATAAATTGCAGTATAATTTCAAAAAAAATAATGCCTACATATCCATTGCCCATCAATTTGTTGCACAACAGAATAGGGTAGAAGCGAACAGTGATTTTCTTGTCCCGCCTAATTCCTACCAATTAATTACCTTTCAAAGTGAACTAAAAATTAAGCATTTAACCTTTGGGCTAACTATTTCCAATCTTCTTAATCAGTCTTACCGTGAATATTTAAACCGTTTTAGGTATTTTTCGGATGACATGGGTAGGAACATTTCTTTACGCATTAAGTATAAATTTTAATGCAATAGTGTTGCATGAACGATTTTTTATTATATTTGCATCATTATTGCATTTAAATTAAATTACTTATGAAAAAAATATTGCTATTAGCCCTTTCACTTGGGCTTTTATTATCATCTTGTAAAAAAGATGAACCAGAACCAGTCCAAGACAATGAATTTATCTCAACGATGCGTTTAACATTCACGGAAGGAACAAACAAGTTGGTTTATTCTATCAAAGATTTAGACGGAGATGGTGGTAAAGTTCCCGTTGCGGATGTTATTAAATTATTACCAAATAAAACTTATACCGTGACAACCGAATTTTTGGACGAAACAAAAAGCCCAATCGTAAATCTAACATCGGAAATAGAAAAAGAATCAGCGGTGCATTTGATTATATTTGAGGCTTCAGCAAGTTTATTAATCATCACCAGAACAGACAAGGATTCGAGAAATTTTGAAGTAGGTTTGAAATCAACTGCCAAAACGGCTGCTACGGCTAACGGAAGTCTTAAAGTAACGTTAAGACATCAGCCAGAAGTGGGAGGGAAACCCGTTAAAAATGGTACTTCTTCCCCTGGTACAACGGATTTTGAAGGAAATTTTTTAGTAGAAGTAAAGTAAAATAACTATTAATTTTATTAAAAAGGCATGGCTTTAAGCCTTGCCTTTTTTTGGATTACATTTCCTCCAATTCATCCAAAAACATCTGATACGCTCCTCTCAATTCTTTCAAAGTCTTTTCGTTTCCAATTTTGCGAGCTAATTCTATTCCTGCAAGATACGTTTCTTCGGTTAATTGATATTCGCCCAATTCCACATACAAAGCTCCCAAATGATAATAAGTAGGCAAATAATTTGCATGATTTCTTAGCAAATATTCAAAAATCTGCCTTGTTTCAGTCTTATCACTTTTTAATAATTCAGTCGCCAAAGCATAATGATTAAATGGCTCTTGTGGTTCTTCTGCCACAAATTGTCTGAGTATTTTTAATCTATTGTTCATTAGGATATTTATTTGATAAAAATTAGTATGCTTGCATACTAATTTTAAAAATTTTCGTTAATATTGCAGGAAAATATGTAATTTTAACACGGTTTAGGTTTAATTACAAATTTTATAAATGTGAAAAATAAATTATCATGAAAATTTTAGTTTGCGTAACGAGTGTCCCTGATACCACAGCGAAAATATCGTTTACTGACGGAGATACCAAATTTAATAAAGCGGGGGTAACTTTTATTACGGGTCCTTATGATGATTATGCACTTTCTCGTGCGGTAGAATTAAAGGAGAAAACGGGCGGAACTGTTACGGTTTTAAACGTTGGAGAGGCTGATTCTGAGCAAGTTATCCGTAAATGTCTCGCCATTGGTGCCGATGATGCTATTCGTGTAAATTGTGAGCCAAAAGATTCTTATTTTACGGCGGTACAAATAGCAACAATCGCTGCTCAAGATAAATATGACTTGATTTTGATGGGTCGTGAATCAATTGATTATAACAGCGGAGTTGTTCATGGATTAGTGGGGGAGATGTTGGGAATTCCCTCATTATCGCCTGTTATGAAATTAGAAATTGAGGGAACTACTGCCAAAATGACTCGTGAAATTGAAGGTGGAAAAGAAGATATTGAGGCTTTTTTGCCCTTAGTTTTAGGTTGTCAAGAACCAATTGCAGAATGGAAAATTCCAAATATGCGTGGAATCATGACGGCGAGAACTAAGCCTTTAAGAGTTGTTGAACCCGTTGGAGAAGATATGACTTTTACTGAGAAATATATGTTACCCCCTCCAAAAGGGGCTTGTAGAATGATTTCAGCCGAAAATGCAGAGGAATTAATTGCTTTATTAAGAAGCGAAGCTAAGGTTTTATAAATAGTAGGATAGGTTTCTAACCTGTCAGTTCGATAACCAGTGACAGGTTGGAAACCTGTCCTACTTAAAAACAAAAATATGTCAGTCTTAATATTCACAGAAATAGATAATGGAGCGTTGAAAAAATCATCGCTCGAAGCCGTTTATTATGGTTCGGAAGTAGCCAAAATGAAAGGGACAACTGCCACCGTTTTAGCCATTGGAACGGCAAGTGATGATGAATTGGCAAAAGCAGGTAATTTTGGTGCATTAAAAGTGCTTCATGCCAATGACTCACGCCTTGCTTTGGGAAATATTCAAGCCTATTCGGATGTACTTTCAATGGCAGTAGCCCAAGAGGGAGCTACAATAATCATTTTAGCGATGTCTTCTTTGGGTAATGCAGTGGCGGCAAGAGTTGCCGCAAAATTGAAGGCTTCTATCGTTTCAAACGTTACGGAATTGCCTGATTTTTCAAATGGTTTTAAAGTAACTCGTAGTATTTACACGGGTAAAGCCTTTGCAAAAGTTGAAATGAAAGGTGAAAAACAAATTCTTGCCGTCAAGAAAAATGCTATTTCCATTGTAGAATCAAGTAATTTAGCAACGGTTGAAGTATTCACCCCGACGTTGAAAGATTCTGATTTTGTGGTGAAAGTTACGGGAACACACAAGGGATCAGGTACGATTTTATTGCCAGAGGCAGATTTAGTAGTCTCGGCAGGACGTGGTTTGAAAGGACCTGAAAATTGGGGAATCGTTGAAGATTTAGCCAATGCTTTGGGTGCTGCAACCGCTTGTTCAAAACCAGTTTCTGATTTAGATTGGAGACCTCACAGTGAACACGTGGGGCAAACAGGAATTAAAGTTTCTCCAAATTTATATATTGCGGCGGGTATTTCAGGGGCAATTCAGCATTTGGCGGGTGTAAATTCATCAAAAGTTATTGTAGTAATTAATAAAGACCCAGAAGCACCATTCTTTAAAGCCGCAGATTATGGCATTGTAGGGGATGTTTTTGATATATTACCAAGACTAACAAAAGCTGTTAAGGCATTGTAAATGTTGGGCGCAGATGAGACTTGCCGTCCGTCTTGATGCTTCGCAACGCAGATTTGAATGGATTATTTGAAGGAAGTCAAAACGACCTAACTTCTTTGAGACGATATTGATTTTTATCCAAACCTTAAAAATTTGCGTAAATCTGCATCGTCCGCCGTTGCGGTTACCGAAGGCATATGTGCTATCTGTGTTCCATTTTTATCTTACAGAAAACTTTTTTAAAAAATTTAAGGTTTATATCTTTGTAGGCATATTTATAAATCAGAGAATAACAAAAAGTGGAGAAAATCAAATTAGAAATATTAGGACTATCGCCAAGTTCCTCACAGACAGGCTCATTTGCGTTGGTTCTTGGAGAAGAATACGGACCACGACGTTTACCCATTATTATTGGAATGTTTGAGGCACAGGCAATTGCGATTGAAATTGAAAAAATTGAGCCTAATCGCCCAATGACACACGATTTGTTCAAATCATTTGCAAGAATTTTTCATTATTCAGTAAGCGAAATTTCAATTACAGACATAAAAGAAGGTGTATTTTTTGCAAAGATTCATTGTTCAGACGGGATTAAAGAGACATTTGTAGATGCACGTCCTTCTGATGCAATTGCTATTGGTTTACGTTTTAATGTTCCTATTTACACGTATGAGAACGTTTTGTCAGAAGCTGGAATTTCAATTAATGAATCTACAAAAGATGATTTAATGGATGATTTCGACGATGATGTAAAACCGCAAAAATCTTTTGGAGAGTTACTCAAAGAGAATCCAGTGGAAGTTTTGAACACCATGCTTAAAGAGGCATTAGCGAATGAGGAGTATGAAAAAGCGGCAAAAATTAGGGACGAATTAGATAGAAGAAACTGATTTTTAATTAATGGTTAAAAATTAATAATTTACATTTAAAACATTAATACTGAGCAAGTTATATCTTAATAACATCCTTAAAGTTGTTTTCTAAAAGATACAAAAATAAAAAAGTCATCTTGTAAGATGGCTTTTTTTGTTAAAAAGCGTTAATAATGGTTTGGATAGCATAAATAAATACTATTTTTGTGAATAACATCAATCAAAATTATTTCCCGATAATTATTAATTGATAATTGTTTACTGTTAATTATACAACGATGTCAAAGATTAAAAAATTAGGAAGCACTCCCAACGCAATGGTGATAATTAGCTTGACAATTGCTTTGTTCTTGATTGGACTTTGCGGTTTATTGACGTTAAATGCTCGAAAGTTGGCTGAGTTGGTAAAACAGAATGTTGAGGTACAAGTTTATTTAGATAATGATCTAACAACCAGTAAGTTAGATTCTATTTTTAAAATAATTGCCCAAAAAGATTTTGTATTACGAAAAGAAAATTCTCCTCAAATAAATTTCATTTCAAAGGAAGTAGCCGCAAAGCAATTTATTCAAGAATCGGGAGAAGACTATCGTAAATTGTTAGGTAATAATAATCCACTTTATAATTTGTATTCGGTTAAAATTAAGGAGGAGTTTTTTAATGAAGTAAAGTTAAAGGAAATTAAAACGGATTTAGAGACTATTTTAGGGGTACACGAGGCTTCTTACGTCGAGAATTTTGTGGATGAAGTTAATCGCAATATTTCTAAGATATATTTAATACTTTCTGTTTTTGTAATTTTATTATTAGCAATAATTGTAATTTTAGTAAATAATACTATTAAATTATCACTTTATTCGCAGCGTTTTTTAATCCGAAGTATGCAGTTGGTTGGAGCAACAAATGCTTTTATACGTAAGCCATTTGTTATTAAGGGAGCTTTACAAGGGCTAATTAGTGGATTAGTTGCTTGCACTTTATTATTGCTTTT
>JAYVRF010000079.1:0-8568 GCA_043756925.1 Arcicella sp.
GGTTTTCCATAATTTTACCTTGATGCACGATGATATTATGGACAATGCGCCGCTTCGTCGTGGAAAACCAACGGTTCACGAAAAATGGAACGCCAATATTGCCATTCTTTCGGGTGATGTGATGCTCGTACAAGCATACCAACTTTTGATGGAAGTGGAAGACGGTCGTTTCAAAAAAGCCATGAAACGCTTCAATCGCACGGCGGCGGAGGTTTGTGAGGGACAACAATTAGACATGAATTTCGAGAATCGTGAGCAAGTTACCGAAGCGGAATATCTCGAAATGATTAAACTTAAAACGTCCGTTCTCTTGGGTTTTGCCTTAGAATTAGGTGGAATTATTGCGGGTGCGAGCGATAAATCTTGCGAATTATTGTACGAAATAGGCATCAATATTGGTTTAGGTTTTCAGTTGAAAGATGATTTATTAGATGTTTACGGTGACCCAGAGAAATTTGGCAAACAAGTGGGCGGTGATATTATCTCCAACAAAAAAACCTTCATGCTCATCGAAGCCCTCGAAAAAGCATCGGGTGAAACCAAAGACTTGTTAGATAAGTGGCTGAATATCAAAACGTTTGACAATGCCGAGAAGGTAAAAGCGGTTACAGAAATCTATGATTCATTAGGAATTAAACAATTAGCTGAAGCCAAAATCAATGATTATTTTGACAAAGGACTAAAATGTTTGGACGCTTTGAAAGTGAATGAAGAACGCAAAACTGAACTAAGAGCCTTTGCCGAGATGTTGATTGATAGAGAAGTGTAGTCAGTTAACAATTAATGGATAACAATTAACAATTTTACAAGAAAATATGTCATTAACCTTCATTTTTATAGGAATTACCGTTGCTCTTTCGATTTATGCTTGGAACAACCAAAGCATCATGGATAAGTGGATTATGAACCCTTTTGCGGTTGAGAAATACCAAGAATACCACCGTTTCCTTACGTCAGGATTTCTTCATGCTGATTATGGACATTTATTCTTTAATATGTTAAGTTTATACTTCTTTGGACAGAACGTGGAATATTATTTCTCCGCACTTTTTGGAGAAACTATGGGAGGACTTTTATACGTAGCTTTATATTTAGTTGGGATTATTGTTGCCAATATTCCTTCTTATGTCGACCATAAAAACGACAGTGGATATAATGCTCTGGGAGCTTCTGGTGGGGTTTCTGCGGTAATTTTCTCGGCTATTTTGTTTGCTCCAACGGCGAGTATGTACGTATATTTCATTAAAATGCCAGCCTTTGTTTTTGCCATTTTATACACCGCTTATTCAGTCTATATGTCGAAGAAAAATTTGGATAATATCGGTCACTCTGCTCATTTATACGGTGCCGCTTTTGGGGTAGCTTTTACTCTGATTTTGAAGCCAGATTTATTTTCAAGTTGTGTTGCTCAGATAACAACTTATTTGCAGAATTTTTTGTAGAAAAATGTGTAAATGGCTGTCATTGCGAACGTAGTGACACCATTTTTAAACACAACTCATTAAAGTGACCCTCTAATAATCAATCTACAATCACTGGCAATTTTCCCTTTTTGCCGATTATGCACCAATCTACCCGCTAACTTGCCCATTTGGACAAAATCATTGGAAATAGTAGTGATACCACTATCATCCAAAATCTCTTTAATTGGCGTATCATCATACGATAAAAGTCCAATGTTTTCTCCTAATTTTAAGCCTTTCCGATTAACATAATTTACAAACCTTACCAAGTCGTTTTCCAAGAATAAAAAGTAGGCGTGACCTTTTTCCAAATGGTCAAATTCGAGGTTATTTACTACTTCATTTTTAATATTATAGTCCTCACAAAACCTTTTAAAACCTTTCAAAATGCCCTTTGGCGTGTATTGGAACTGATTTTCACTTAAAAACAGAGTCAAACTTTCGTACTTTTGAATCATGGGTAAAGCACTACTTAAACCTTGATAAAAATTCTCTTCAAAATCTTGATAAAGCACGGCATAACTATCATCCAATTTCTCCACGTCAATATCCAGAATCAATAATTTCTCTTTGGGGATTTGCTTAACTATTTCAGTTACATCTTCATTAAAATGGGGCATGATGATATAGAAATTGTAGTTGCCAAGATTATTGACAATCACGTTTTCAAAAACCGTAATGTCGTGATAATGAAAGAAAAGTTGGATAGAAACTTGGTCGCCCAAGGAGTCTTTCAAGGCTTGAAAAAGAATTTCTTTGTAGGAATTCATGGCATCGAACAACACAAAAACGTGTATCGTTGCTTGAATATCTGTGGAGGTGATGAAATATCCTTTGCCATGTTGAGAAACCACAATTCCACGTTCACGCAGTTCTTCATACCCCCTAATAACCGTCATACGAGCCACGTTTAATTGACCCGTAATTTCATTAATGGTTGGTAATTGGTCGCCCCTTCCCAAAACTCCCTGTTGGATTCGTTCAATAATCTCGTCCATAATCTGCTGATACTTAGGCGTTTGAACGTTAGACTTTATGTTTAATGCTTTTTTCATAATGGTTACTTCAAAAATCCTTCTTCATCCTCTTTTGGCTTAGTGGCTTGTTGTTGTACACCAGTGGAATCTGTAACGATATAAGTGCTATTACAACCCAAATCTGCTCCGTTTGGCTTTCTGAATGGTTCTTTCTTGAAACCTGCGATGGCTAAGGATTTATCGGCGTAAACCATATCCATAAATTTTCCGTAGGCGGGCATTGCCATTTTTGAACCTTGTCCGAGGGCAAGACTGCGATAGTGAATACTTCTGTCGTCACCACCAACCCAAACACCCGCAACTAAATTTTGCGTCACGCCCATGAACCAACCGTCTGAATAATTGGAGGTTGTACCTGTTTTTGCTCCAATATCGTTGCCTTTTGCACAATTATATCGGTTCAAACCTTGTGCTGTTCCGCCTGGTTCTTGAATTGCCCCTTTCAACATATACGTCATTTTATAAGCCGTTTCTGAACTAATGACCTTTTTGGAAGTAGTTTCAAAACGTTTTAGCTCATTTCCATTTTTATCTTCAATTCTTAAAATCAAGATTGGGTCAATCCTTTCACCTTCGTTCATAAACGTACAATATGCTGCAACTTGCTCGTATACAGATACTTCACTCGCTCCCAAACATAAAGCTGGGGTTTCGTTCAGCTTGCTTTGAATACCCATACGATTAGCAAATTCAGCTACTGCATGAGGTCTTAATCGTTTCATTAATTTTGCCGAAATGGAATTTATTGACCGCCCCATCGCATGGCGGAGTGTCATACTTGAATAAGAATAACTACCTTCCGAATTTTGGGGAGTCCACGTTTTTCCAACCAAACCATCTTCAATGCCAAAAGTTACGGGTTCGTCAACCACGTAATCACATAAATCCGCCACGCCATTTTCCAACGCTGCTGCGTACACAAAAGGCTTAAAAGTTGAACCTGGCTGACGTTTCGACTGACGAACATGATCGAATTTAAAATATTTAAAATTAATTCCACCAATCCAAGCCTTTACATGACCATCATTTGGATTCATTGCCATAAAACCACAATTCAAGATTCTTTTGTAGTAATTCATTGAATCTAAGGGAGATAGCGTTGTGTCTTTATCTCCTTGATACGAAAAAACAGTCATTCTTACGGGCGTTTTCAGGATTTTCCAGACGGCATCTTCATCGCCATTCAACTCCACCAATAATGATTTATAACGTTGCGTTCTCCGCATCGCATCTTTCAAAAAGCCCTTAATTTCGTGCATACGCTCGTCCACCCACGGGTTCCGACCCCGCCAATGAGCATAAAATTTCTGCTGTTGATCTCTCATGTGATTATCCAACGACACTTGGGCATATTCTTGCATTCTGGAATCTATGGACGTATAAATCCGCAAACCACTCGTGTAAAGATTTAGTTGATTGGCTTCATCACGGGTTGAATTAATGTCGGAAATGTAGGCTTGTAATTGTTTTTTGAGAGATTCACGCAAATAAGGAGCATCACCAGTATTTTGATTTTCTACTTTAAAATTCAGGCCAAGCGTTTTTTGTTGTAATTCATCTGATTCTTCTTGTGAAATATAATTGTTGCGAGACATTTGACTCAAAACAATGTTCCTCCGTGCCAAACAACGTTCTGGGTGACGACGTGGGTCGTATAATGACGGATTTTGCAACATTCCAATCAAGGTAGCGGCTTCTTTTTCAGACACATTATTGATGTCTTTTCCGAAATAAGTTTGGCACGCTACTCTGACTCCGTAGGCATTATTTCCGAATTCTACTTCGTTCAAATACATCTTCAAAATCTCCTGTTTGGTGTAACGATTTTCCAAACGAATTGCCAAAATCCATTCTTTCGTTTTGGCAATTAACGTTCTAATTACTGGAATTTTAGCCAAGATACCTTTATAGCTTTTGCCTTCTTCGGGGTCTTCGACGGAATGGCGAGTGTCAAATAGATTTTTAGCTAATTGTTGAGATAATGTACTACCACCACCCGCACTACCCAAATGCGTAATTACCCGAAAAGTTGAGCGTAAATCTACCCCAGAATGTTGCGTAAAACGGGCATCTTCCGTAGCGAGGAGTGCTTTGATTAGATTGGGAGAAAGTTCCTCGTATTCTACGGGAGATCGGTTTTCACGGAAATATTTACCCAGTTCTTGGTTATCTTCAGAATATAAAATCGAAGCAACTTGACTCTTTGGATTTTCCAATTCTTGAAGGCTGGGCATACCCCCAAAAAGCCAGAAAAGATTGTACTGTACCGCCAAAATATACAATAGAAATAAGGCAAGTCCAACGCTCGACCATTTCCAGATTCTTGATATAAGTAGTTGATACTGACCTTTTTGTAATTTAAACATACTGTATTTTAGGTAAGGAAATATTAAATGTGGACTTTTTGGTGGTTATGATGGGACTCATCAGCGTTCTATAATCAACCCCACCATAAACACAAATTTATAAATATAATGCGAGAAATCTTGTAAGTGGTTTATATTCAAAGTTGAAACGTTTTTTAGGGGATTAAAATTATCATAATAAATCTATTCGTTAAAGCGTGATAGTTCAAGTGTATAAAAATGAAACTATTTTTTACTAAAATAATTCTACTTATTAACCTCATTTTAGCATGTTTGCAGAACATTTTATGAACATTTGAAGAACTTTTTAAATTTATTTTAGTTTAAGAAGTATTCTAAAAATCAATAATTCATTTTTAACCATTTAATATTCATGTTTAAACTTCACACAAACTTGCAGGGGCTACTTACGGTCTTTGCGATATTAATGTCCTTTGCGACATTTGCCCAAAACACTATTTCTGGGACTGTTAAAGACGACAAAAATCAGTCTCTTCCAGGCGTTAGTGTTGTTATTAAAGGCTCAACAAAAGGAACAATTTCTGACAGTAAAGGAAATTATACGATTAAAAATGTTGCTGCTGGTAAAGTAAACGTAATAGCATCTTTCGTAGGTCAAAAGTCTATTACAGAGTCAATTGACGTAGCTTCTGGGGCGAACACGTTGAATTTTATTTTGCAAGATGATGCCATGGAATTAGAATCCGTAATTGTTACGGGCGTATTTGACCAACGTACGAAATTGGAATCATCGGTTGCCATCACGACTTTGAGCCCAAAGATTATTGAGCAACGGGCGGCTCGTGGAACGGGAGATTTATTACAAGCAATTCCGGGAATTTGGACGGATAATTCATCGGGAGAAGTTGGTTCAAAAGTGGTAGCTCGTGGACTTGCACCCGTTGGAAATGACCAGATTGGTTTTCAATATTTGAGTTTGCAAGAAGAGGGATTGCCAGTAATGGGAGCTCAAATGGGCTTTGCCTTAGTAGATATGTTTCACAGAAATGACTTGAACACGGGTCGTTTTGAGGCAATTCGGGGAGGAAGTGCGGCAATTACTTCAGCAAACTCGCCAGGAGGTATTTTTAACTTTATCTCGAAAACGGGCGGAGCCAAATTTGCGGGTTCAGCAGCGGCATCGGCGAGTATTTATAACAACAGTAACACTTTGAAAAGATTTGACGTAGAATTTGGTGGACCGCTTTCTTCAAAGGGTTGGGGTTATCATTTAGGCGGTTTTTATCGAGTGGATGCGGGAGCAAGAAATACGCCTTTCAATGCTAACATTGGTGGACAAATTAAGGGAAATATTACCAAACAATTTGCCAAGGGAATGTTCAAAATTTACGGTAAATATTTGAACGACCAAAATACGTATTTCAAAGAAATTGCCTTGAAAAATGATCTTTCAGCGGGTTATGATGGTGGTTTCGGCGACCCTGTTGATATTAATAATTCAACGACTTTTGTTGATTTAACGGCAGATGTGCCTTTGGCTACCGATTATCGTAAAGAAAATGCCACAAATCCAACTCGTAGATTTGATGCCAAAAACGGTATTCAGAATAAAAATTGGTCAGTTGGAGCAGAACTTTCTACGGAGTTAGGAAAAGGCTGGAACTTAAGTGTAAAAGCAAAACATTCAGATTTTGATCAGGCTTATCTTCAATATCAAGGAAATATCGTGATTCCTGTTGTGCCTTCGTTAAGTAGAGCCAATAATTTGGGTTATTTGCAGTTTGGTGGAGGAGCCTTAATCAGTCCAGGAACGTATACTGCGGGTGGCGTTCCAGCTTCTTTGGCAGGTTTAATTGCTCAATCATTTTTTGGGAGCGTTCTGTCTCCAACGTATTACGATGCTAAAACGGGAGAGATCTTAGCGAAGGTAACAGGCGGTGTTTTAGACCCAAGTGTTCCAAATAAATTAGGAAATTTCTTATTAACGACTGCCCCTTTAAATATGTATAATCAAGCAAAAGATAATATTGCTTCATTAAGCATTACCAAAGAGGCGGGGTCTCATCAGGTAACATTAGGGACTTTTTACTCACAGACTACTATCAATACTCAATGGTTTGTGGATGGTGTAGTGAGTTCAATGGGTAATAATTCTCGTCCAATCAGAATTGAATTCCCTGCTCCTACAACACTTCCAGCGGCAGTTGCAGGCGTTCCATCTTTGGCGGCAGCTTTTGGACCACTATACGGTGCAGGTAAGAAATTTAATGCTACAGATCCTAACGGAATTATCTTACAAAGTGGTTTAGCTTACACAGTTACCGAAAATAAATCTGTCTTGAACGCTTATTATTTCAATGATGTAATCAAAGTCTCAGACCGTTTGAACATTGATTTAGGTGTTCGTTATGAAACGGTTCGTCAGACAGGAACAAAGCAAGGTTGGCAAGGTGGAACAGCCGCTGGTGGTGGGCTTGGAGCA
Organism: Arcicella sp.; assembly: GCA_043756925.1. GTDB lineage: Bacteria > Bacteroidota > Bacteroidia > Cytophagales > Spirosomataceae > Arcicella. Next base: position 7,310 of record JAYVRF010000079.1, read on the forward strand.
TTGGATAAGAATCCATTTACATTATATGACTTAGGATCAAGGGTTTATAATGGCAAACTTTTCGTTTATGATCAATCGTATGATGCAACAGGAGCAGTAACAAATGCAGATGCCAGTGGTGATGGTGAGGGTTTTCAGTTTGATTATATTTCATGGTCGGCGGGTTTGAACTACAAGTTGGCAGAAAAAACGGCTACGTATTTAAGAGTTTCAAGAGGAAATAAGGCTCCTGAATTAGATTATTATGCCAATAATTTCGTGAATGTTCCTTTGGATAAAAAAGCCCCAATTGAGACGGTTACTCAGGCAGAAATTGGATTTAAAACTAATTCAAAAAAAGCTTCTCTATCGGCAACGGCTTTTTATAGTAAATTGGATAATGCACTCCTACAATTATTTATTACAAATGGTGCTGCCAGTTTTTTCACAGACCCAACTTTCAATGCTTCAAGAACGTTTGGTTTAGAATTGGAAACGGTGATTCGTCCAACGGAAAATTTTAGTATCAGAGCTCATGCTACTTTGCAAGATGCTAAATATGACCGTCTTCAATATCAAAACACGGCAGGAAGTACCGACAAAACAAAGTTCTTTTTTGAGGATTTTGCGGGGAATCGGGTAAAAGACGTTGCTCCAATTATTTTGGATATTACGCCAAGTTTGAAAATCGGTAAATTTACACCGTATATCAATTATCGTTGGTTTTCAGAACGTCAAGGAAACCGTCGTAACTCTATTCAATTAGCTTCTTACGGAGTTGTGAATGCGGGTATTACGGGAGATTTGACTTCAAAATTTAGTGTAAGTATTCAAGGAAACAACTTGTTGAATAGTGCGGGTATTTTATTATTTGGTGGATATGGTTTGCAAGGAACAAGTCCAGAAGATATTGCGGTGGGAGGAATCATGAGTCCCATAACGAACGCTGTTTTACCAGGAACAAACACCACAGAATTGAATGCTTTAGGAGCACCCTTATTTGCTCGTCCAATTTTGGCTCGTCAATTGAGTGCTACTTTGACTTATCGGTTTTAAGGGATAGATTTTTGATTAAAAACGCCCAATTATCGGTTGATGATTGGGCGTTTTTTCCGTTAAAACTTAATTACAATTTATCAAAGTAAAACGCTCCGTGCTACTAACTTTTGCATCATCCATTGAAGTCATTTCTGCAATAAATCCTTTGGAATCCAATTTCACAGCCCTAACTTTTCCTTCCCAGAAGACACCAATTTTCCGTTAGTGTCTGGTTCAAAAAC
>JAYVRF010000080.1:0-8496 GCA_043756925.1 Arcicella sp.
ATACGTCCCGAACTTGGGGCATATACTTTGCCGTAGGTCAATTTTAATTTCTGCTGTTCAATTTTTACCCTCTTAACCGCTAAAACAGCCTCCGCTTTGTGCAAAGCTGATTGAAGAATTGGCATTTTCGACTTTGAGGTTAAAATATCTTCTTGTCCAGCATCGTACTGGGCGGATAAAATCTCGGCATTTGATTTACTATCGTCCGCTTGTTTGCGAGTTACAGCATTTTCTGCCACTAAATTAGCATCTCGCTCAGCATCTTTTTTTGCTTTTTCACGGCGTAAATAATTCGCTTTCAAATTAGCATTTGCTGACTTAACCGTAATATTTAAGTTATTAATATTAGCTTTTGCATTTTCTATATCCGTTAAAGATTGCTTGAAGTCAGCATTCAATTCATCCAAAACTAATTTGGCTTCATCGGTATCAATTTCTGCTAAAACTTGGTCTTTTTTCACCATGTCATAATCCTTAACATTTACACTTTTTACATAACCTGCCATCCGAGGCAACACAGGTACGAAGTAAGTTTCAATCTGAGCATTATCAGTTTCTTCGTGCGACTGGGCATATTTGTATTTGTTATAGCCAAAATAACCAGCTATTCCCAAAACAATGATGAGGATGATGCGAGGTAAGAATTTTTTGAGTGTACTTTGTGTTTCCATTTTAATTAATGAGTTTAATGATTAAGCTCGATTTAGTTGATAAATAATTAGTAAACCTAATTGACGATGTAAAGTTATAATTAAAAAAAATAATAGTCAAGCACATTGACTATTATTTTATAATTTCATAACTTTGGTGCAAATATTTCAAGAAACAGTACTATGAACGAGGATATATTATTAGACATAAAAAAATTCAAAGAGAACAAAAGCCGTTTATTAGGGCGTTTACTCAAACGTTCTTACTATTATTTTAGTGAAGTGGCAGCTGAATTTTTGAGAGGAAAGGGCTTTGTTGATTTCAGAGTTGGTCATATTATTGGCTTAGTGCATATTGATTTAAAAGGTTCAACTGTAAATCAGATGGCTTTGACGGCAGGGATTACCAAACAAGGAATGAGTAAGGTGGTTAAAGAACTGAGTGATTATGGTTATGTTATTACAGAGAAACACCCCACAGATGCACGCTCAATTATCGTAAAATTAACTGATAAAGGAATTGAAGCTTTAATGGAATGGAAATTATGTACGGAACACATAGATAACAAATTCACAGAAATATTGGGAGTGGAGCGTCTTAACCAATTAAAAGATATTTTAGCCGTTCTGGTTGAACACTATGATGCATCGCTTGAACATGATTTGAACAAACAACTATTTTCTACCCTTTTATTTGAAAAACAAAAATGTTAGGCAAAATTTTGTGACACCAATTCTCAGAAAGCTATTCGTGAATATTATAAGGCAAAAATTCATCAACATTTGTTCCGTAACGATGCAGGTCTCGGATAATGGTGGAACTGATGGGAGCAAGATGCGGGGACGTGATTAAAAATACTGTTTCTAATCCTTCTACTAAATAACGGTTTACTTGAGCAATGGAGTTTTCATATTCAAAATCTGTCGTATTCCGAAGCCCTCTTAACAAAAAACTCGCATCCATATCACGGGCAACATTGGCAGTTAAGTCATTGTAAGACACCACACTAACGGGTTTACCATCAAAGGTTTTTTCAATCCAAGCAATCATTTTCTCAATGGAGAAATAGCGAGCCTTGGTAGAATTATGACCAATTCCAATGATAATCTCATCAAAAATTGATAATCCACGAGTAACAATATCCTCATGTCCTTTCGTAAAAGGGTCGAATGAGCCAGGGAAAAAGGCAGTTTTCTTCATAAATTCGATGTTCGGGGCTTGATGTTCGATGTTCGTTTATCTATGTTCGGAAATGTTTTCATCTTTTTACAAATCTCCCTACATCGAACATCGAAAAACCAACATCGAAACTAAACTCCTATTTTTACATTTGTCAAATACTGATTCAATAAATCAAAATCTTCGGTTTGTTCTTTAATATTTCCGTAAAGCCTCAAAATAATTTCATCGGGTTCAATTTCCAATTCATTCATTGTGAAAAGTACATAGTAAACTAAATCCTGTGCAGTATTATATTCAAAACGATTGCAAAATTTCAAAGTTCCGTGGGCAGTAATAACCATTGTAAAATGATGATTACCAAAATAAATAAATGCAGTTTGGGCTCTGCTGGTGAGTATTGCCAAGTCAATCATTTGACTGGTCTTGTGCTGATATTTTAAATCTACTAATGGATAAGTCCCTGAAAACCAATTGTATAATTCCCGCTCCGTACTATAAATATTCACGATTCCTAAGTCTTCATGGGTATAAGTATGAACCTCCTCCTCTTCCGTAATGTATGATCCTTTGGCTAATTGCAAATATCTAATGGTATATTCTTTTTTGAATAAATCTGTGGGAACAAGCGTAAACGACTGTTTATCAATAATTATTTCAATGGCTTTCCACTTCAATGATTTCAAAAAATCGTGAGTAGCATATATTTGAGAAAGATAAAAAGAAGTGGGATGTGATTCTTTTGAGGTAGGAAAATCATATTTTTCAGACATAACCATCTGATTATCAATCATATTAATTACCGAACAAGCGAAAGTAGATTCTGAAACTTCGCATGAAAGTCTATAAAGATTGAGTTTTTCAATATCAAATTCAGGAATTTCAAATTTAGTGTTTGGCGAAATATGTAAAGTAGCTGTCTGCATTACAAAATGTTTAGCCACAAATTTAGTCTTTTACCTCATAATAACGATAGTAAGAATAGGATTTTAGGAAATTAATTTTTATCACAAAAATGACAAAGTATGTTTTCAATGCATCTGCAATGGAGAAAAACTATCACAAACTTTAAACATCTATCCTTTTTACCCTTATTACGTAATTACAATATTACCAAACCCTACATTATAATAAAAATCTATAACTTCATAGAAAATATCATTTTGTTCGATACTATAAACTTTGTTATATTTGTGAATAATTTAATTACAATACAACGTTATCAAAACAATATCTAATTATGACTCATATAGATGAAATAAATAGTAACAGTGCCAGTGGTTCTGGTGCAACTACGAGTGAAGGAAAATGTCCAGTTATACATGGCAATGGTGCTTTGAACTTTCATGGTAATGGTACGTTTAGTAAAAGTGCAGGTGGTGGAACCACAAACCGTGATTGGTGGCCCAATTCGTTGAACTTGAATATTCTTCGCCAGCATTCTGAAATGTCCAATCCAATGGATAAATCTTTCAACTATGCTGAAGAATTTAAAAGCCTTGACTTTGCTGCTGTTAAGCAAGATTTACTCCATTTGATGACTGATTCACAAGATTGGTGGCCCGCAGATTATGGTCATTACGGACCTTTCTTTATACGCATGGCGTGGCACAGTGCGGGTACGTATCGTATCGCCGATGGTCGTGGAGGTTCGGGTTCGGGGTCACAACGTTTTGCCCCTTTGAACAGTTGGCCCGACAATGGAAACCTTGACAAAGCCCGTTTATTATTGTGGCCCATTAAACAAAAATATGGCAAAAAAATCTCTTGGGCAGACTTGATGATTTTGACGGGTAATGTTGCCTTAGAATCAATGGGTTTCAAAACTTTTGGTTTTGCGGGTGGTCGTGAAGACGTATGGGAACCTGAACAAGATATTTATTGGGGTTCTGAAAAAAAGTGGCTCGGCGATGAACGCTACACGGGCGACCGTGACCTTGAAAGCCCTTTGGCAGCGGTACAGATGGGACTTATTTATGTAAATCCAGAAGGTCCAAATAGCAATCCTGACCCCGTTGCGTCTGCTCGTGATATTCGTGAGACTTTCGGGCGTATGGCAATGAATGATGAAGAAACCGTTGCTTTGATTGCAGGTGGACACGCTTTCGGGAAAACGCACGGTGCGGCAGACCCAAATGAATATGTAGGAAGTGAACCCGCAGGAGCAAGCATTGAGCATTTGAGTATGGGTTGGATAAACTCTTTTGGTGACGGTCATGGTAAATACGCAATTACTTCTGGTTTGGAAGGTGCTTGGACGACAACACCCACAAAATGGAGTAACGAATATTTAGAAAATCTTTACAGATTCGAGTGGGAATTGACCAAAAGTCCAGCGGGAGCCTTTCAGTGGAAACCGAAAGGTGGTGCAGGATTAGGCACTGTACCAGATGCCCATGACCCTGCTTTAAGTCATGCCCCTACGATGCTAACGAGTGATTTGGCATTACGTTTTGATGCTAAATATGAAGTTATCACAAGGGATTTCCTTGAAAATCCCGAAAAATTGGAGGATGCTTTTGCCAGAGCCTGGTTTAAATTAACGCACCGTGATATGGGTCCGATTGACCGTTATTTAGGTTCAGAAGTTCCAACGGAAGAATTAATTTGGCAAGATCCAGTACCAGCTGTTTCTCATCCATTAATTGATGGTGCTGATGTTGTAGATTTGAAAGGAAAAATTCTCGCTACTGATTTATCAGTTTCAGAATTAGTTTCAACGGCTTGGGCTTCTGCCTCAACTTTCCGTGGTTCTGATAAACGGGGTGGAGCAAATGGTGCGAGAATTCGCTTATCTCCACAGAGATTTTGGGCAGTTAATAATCCTTCTCAATTATCAAATGTATTGGCTAAATTAGAAGAAATTCAAAACGAGTTTAATGCTCCACAGGTGGACGGAAAACAAGTTTCCTTAGCTGATTTAATTGTTCTGGCTGGATGTGCAGGTGTTGAGCAAGGAGCTAAAAATGCTGGATATGTAGTAACTGTGCCTTTCACAGCGGGTCGTACCGATGCTACCAAAGAGCAAACTGACACTGAATCGTTTGCGGTGCTTGAACCCATTGCCGATGGTTTCCGCAACTACCAAAAGAAAAGATATAATGTTTCTTCGGAAGAATTATTGATTGATAAAGCTCAATTAATGACTTTATCTGCTCCTGAAATGACGGTTCTTGTAGGTGGTATGCGTGTGTTGGGTACAAATTACGATGGTTCTCAACATGGAGTATTTACGGAGAATGTAGGCAGTCTTTCTAATGATTTCTTTGTAAATATTCTTGATTTACGTACTAAGTGGAGTTCTGTTAATGATGCCCAAGATTTATTTGAAGGTAAAGATAGAACTACTGGTCAAGTGAAATGGACGGGAACTCGTGCGGATTTGATTTTTGGTTCAAATACAGAACTTCGTGGTATTGCGGAGGTCTATGGTTGTAATGATTCAAAAGGTAAGTTTGTACACGATTTCGTGGCAGTTTGGACAAAAGTGATGAACTTAGATAGATTTGATGTGAAATAATTTTAGGAATATCACTTGATAGAAAGGGATCAGTAGGTTAAATACTTACTGATCCCTTTTTGTTTTAACGTTAAGGATATCAAGACTTGCTTTATGAAGATTTACATGAATCTCCCAAAAAATGACTAATTTTGCAGAATAATTTAGCCATCATATTTCATGTCTGTTAAGCGAAACCCTGCGATTATTTTCATTTTTATTACCATTGTTATTGATGTTTTAGGCATCGGAATTATTATTCCTGTTTTGCCAAAATTACTGATAGAACTCACTCATTCTGGATTTAGTGAAGCCTCACGATATTCGGGTTTTTTGATGGCTTCTTACGCTATTATGCAATTCATTTTTTCGCCAGTGTTAGGTGGATTGAGTGATAAATATGGTCGTCGTCCTATTATTTTAGCCTCCCTTTTCGGTTTTTTCCTTGATTATTTATTGTTATTTTTTGCTCCAACCTTGGCTTGGCTTTTTCTGGGTAGAATCTTAGCGGGTATCACAGGAGCAAGTTTCACTACCGCAACTGCTTACATTGCCGATATTTCTACGGATGAAAATCGCTCTAAAAACTTTGGCATGGTTGGGGCAGCTTTTGGACTTGGGTTTATCATCGGTCCACCCATCGGAGGGCTTTTGGGAGATATTGGTTCAAGAGTTCCCTTTATGTTTGCGGCGGGTTTGACTTTGTTAAATTTTCTATACGGTTATTTCGTATTGCCAGAATCATTGAAAACCGAAAATCGTAGAGCATTTGATTGGAAACGAGCAAATCCAATTGGTTCACTCAAAAATTTAGGTCGTTATCCAATGCTTTTGGGTTTGGTGGGTGCCTTATTTTGTTTACAAATTGCGGGACAAACGCATCCAAGTACGTGGTCATATTTTACGATGAAAGAGTTTCATTGGGATTTGAAACAAGTAGGATATTCCTTGGCTTTTGTCGGTCTGATTGTTGCTATTGTTCAAGGTGGATTAAACCGTATTATCAATCCTAAAATTGGCGACCGTAATTCGGTTATCATCGGTTTATTATTTTATGCTTCAGGATTTATACTTTTTTCTTTTGCAACCAGCGGCTGGATGATGTATGCCGCCATGATACCTTTTGGGTTGGGAGGTATTGCGGGACCTGCCATTCAGAGTTTGATAACCAAACAAGTTGCCCCTAATGAACAAGGCGAATTGCAGGGAGGAATTACCAGTATGCAGAGCGTAACCACGATTATTGGACCTTTAATTGCCTCAAATTTATTTTCTTACTTTTCGGCAGATAATGCCCCCATTTATTTCCCTGGGGCGGCATTCTTCATGGCAGGGATAGTTACAATATTATCGCTATTCATTGCCTTAAAATCTTTTCCAAAGAAGAATCAAATTGTTAAAGCCGTTAATTAATCTCTTTATCGTTTATGATTTATTTAGCCCTCAGTGTCCACTTTTCGGTTTTATTACTCATCAATTTCAGATTACACCCCCGTTTTGGCGTAAATACTTTTCAGGCAATTATTCTCAATTATCCAGTTTGTTTTCTAACTGGTTTGTTATTTTTACCCTCAACTCAACATTTTAATCCAGATTTTTCTCATCCCTCTACCTTATTTGCGATGCTTTTGGGCGTTGGTTTTGTAGTTACTTTCTTACTTTCGGGGGCTTCTACCCAGCGTATGGGTATTACTGCTACCTCTTTAGCCAATAATATTTCTTTAGTAATTCCCGTTATTTTCAGTTTAATTGTCTTAAAATCAAGTCATAATTTTGATGCTTTGAATTATTTGGGTTTACTTTTAGCCATGATTGCAGTAGTTTTAAGTACCCTCAAAAAAGAAAAAGATTCCGAAAAACGTTCTATAAATACTACCGCTTGGCTTTTGCCCATTGCAGTCTTTATAATGTATGGAATTACCAACACTACTTTTAATTTCCTGAACGCTCGCTACGTTACGGCTTCTGGCAATACCATTCCTTTTACGCTAACTATTTTGATTGGCTCAATCATTTTTGGAATTATTGTATTGACTATCAGAGTATTACAAGGAAAAGAGACACTTGAATTAAAGAGTTTTTGGGCAGCTATTCCTTTGGGTATTCCTAATTTCTTATCTTTTTATTTCCTCCTAAAAGCGTTAGATGCTTTCCAAAACAATGGGGCGTATGTATTACCGATTTATAATATTTCGGTCATATTACTTTCTGCGATTATTGCCCTTATTTTCTTTCATGAAAAATTATCAAACCTTAATAAAATTGGATTGGCTTTGGCGGTTATCGCCATTGGATTAATTTCACATCAGGGATTGTTTTGATATTGAGAAAACGAATGTCGTACCAAACCCTCTCCAATCATTTTATCGTACATATTTTATCGAACAAATAGAAACGATAATATTGATTTGTTCGTTTTAACATCGTACAGTTCAAATAATAATATTTAATAACATGAAAAGAATAAGCATTTTTATACTCTTGATGACGGCATTTGTTTTCAACAGTGTAGCACAAATTACTGCCGATAGCGTATTTAATAATTATTATAAAGCTTCTGGCGGGAACGAACTTTGGGATAAAGTGAAAACTTATACCCTAAAACAATCTTTCGTTTCAAATGCCCCCAGCGATTACGATATGGAGGTGAAAGCATCTATGACGGATATGTCGATGCTGAAAACTAAAACTATCATGAAACGTGGTTTTATTTACGGAATCACTCCATCGGATGCGTTTTTTAAAGTTCCCTTGGGTAGTAGAGACAAGGCAGTTACGTATGAAACGAAAGATCTGAGCGATAAAGAAAGAGCCAATATGAAGCGTGAGATATTGGATGTGATTGCCCCTTTTTATAATTACCAAGCCAAAGGTTATATCGCAACGTATGTAGGTTTGGAAGTAATGGGAGCTCAAAAAGTTCATCACGTTGAACTTGCTGGAAAAGAGGTTAAGTATGATTTGTACTTTGATAATTTCACAAATCTTTTGACGAAACAGAAAGAGAAATTGCCGTCTGGCGAAGAAATTATCAAGGAATATAATACTTATGTTACTTCAGATTTTGGCATAAAATATCCCTCTGTTGGCACGTATTATAGCAGTATTGATAAGCGGAACGTGAAATTAGGGAGTGAAATATTCTTTAATCCTACATTTGACGCAAC
>JAYVRF010000081.1:0-8447 GCA_043756925.1 Arcicella sp.
AAAACATTGATTTTGAAGACTTTAAGATATATTTTAAAGAAAACTATACGGAGTTGAAAAAACTACAATGGATAGGTACACACCCCGAAATTATTAGGCTATTTACAGGATTACCCAAAAATCCCAATATTGACATAAAAGATTTACAGGGTATAAAATTTTGTTCTGAATCAGAAGGTTACGACCAAATTATAAACCATTTTTTCTACATAAATCGAAAAAAAGAAATGAGTAATTTTGATTACAATACACTTACAAGTAAAAAATCGAAAGAAACGAATAAGAACAATACCTTACGAATCAGTACCATTTTGGATAAAATCAGAAACGTAGTTTCGTAGTTACTACGTTTCGACTATGAGGATAACCACCTATGTAGTAGTAATTTTGAATCATCAAAACGGGACATATCCCCCGTGATAATTCAAAATGACAACACAACAAACCATTATCCAACACTCGACAAACCACACGGATTTTGTCGCCAATGTAGCGGAGGAGTTATTTACCAACCACATACGCCCGTTTCTCCAAAAACTCCAAAACCCCACACCCGAACCCCGTTTTTATTCAAGAGCGGAGACCGCCAAAATTTTAGGGATAGCCCTTTCGACACTTTCCGACAAAACCAAAACGGGGGAAATTACCGCCAGCCGTTTGGGCGGGCGTGTGCTATATTCCGATGCGGATATTCAAAACGCATTAACCAAAATACGCACCGTATAGGGGTGTGAGTGCCTTTACTTTATTCAAGTGTTCAATTCGTAACTCATTTAAATAGAGTTACTTAAACAGAAAAAAAAATAATATGAAACGTGAATTTAATTTCAACGGGAAATCCGTTGGGTACTATTGTATTGACTTTATTTTGAATAATACGACCCAACGCTACGAAAAACAACCAATGATTAAGGACTTTAAAAACAGCCCTCCAACTGATTTAAAGATAGAAGAAACCCACGACCCGAAAATCAAAATCCGATCGACTTACCTTTTACGTGGTCGAACTGCTAATAAGAAATGTACTTTTCATTTAGGACTGCAAAAGAGTATTTCAGAACCCGAAAAGATGTTTAGAAGTGCCTTAGATGATACCAAAAAGAGTGAGGTTCATATTGTGTTTTCAACTGATTACCAGCGTATGACAATGTACGTTTTTAATGCGTATCGTGTGGTTTTAGGAAAACGCCCCGTATTTCAAAAAGTGTTCATTCAGCACTTACAGGGGTTAAATGAGTGGTCGAAATGACAATAAAAATGCGTTGGGGAATATCCTCAACGCATTTTGCAAGTGTTCGATTGTACAACTCACACAAAACAAATTTTGCATGAATTAAACATAACACAAAGGTACTAATGATTGACGGAATTAAAACATACGACCTAAAAACAAACCCTCAAAAGTTAATTGACAATCCGTATTTATCAGAATATTGGATAACAACTGTACACAATGCTGATGCCGTGGTGAAGTATGAAATTGCTGAATACTTTGGGTTACAATTTCAGATAAAAAAAGAAAATGTTAAGTTACAGGGGAGCGTACACAAATACCGAAACGAAGGACGGCACAATTACGATGATTTTACAGCCGTGAACGTTGCGGAGGTTGTACGGGAATTATCAGAACGTTTTGAGATTGACACCGCCCAAACGGAATTAAACAACGTAGAGTTTGGCGTAAATGTGGTTTTACCGTTTCGGGTTAGTGTGGTACTAAATAACTTGATTGTGTACAAAGGAGAGCCGTTTATGAGAGTTGCGGAGGAAGGAATGAATTACTACCAATGTAAAAAGGCTCAATTTATTATCAAGATTTATGATAAGGGTTTGCAGTACAAGTTACCTGACAACGTTTTGCGTTTTGAGGTGAAGGTTTTGAAAATGCAGTATCTGAAAAAAAAGGGTATAACATTACGATATTTATCCGACCTCCTCAACGTAGGAATTTATGAACCTTTGGGAAATATCTTGACAGAAACGTTTGAAAGTATTTTGTTTGGGAACGATACCCTCAATGAAAGTAGATTGAGCCGTAAAGAATTAGAAATTTATTTACGTGGAAACAACCCGAAAACATGGACACCCCAAAAAGGAGAAACGGAGCGTAAAAGATTGCAGAGGTTAGAACACGACTATACGAGTATCATTGAACGATACCGTAAAGGTGTAAATTTTAAATCGGTAGTCGCTGAATTAGTCAAAACCAAAAGTTTAGAATTGTCCCGTTTTTACCAAGTGGAGGAAGTTGTTTTGTCTCTTGAAAATATTCCGTTTTTACCGTTTGAAAATGAGAGCGTAAAAAGTCAAATTGTCCCGTATTTACATTTTAGTTATAGTGTAAATACGGGACATACAGATAACTCAAAACAAGACACCAAAATACATCTTTGTAGTGGTTGTGGTTTTCCGATTGAAACAAAGGGAACTTATCATAATTTGGATTGCAAAATTAGGAGAGATGAAAGAAATGGAAGGAGCAACGGACGGAATAACTTTAAGAAACGATTCAGAAAATTAATGAATATGCCTGTCTTGTTTGATGTTTCAAAACTCATAAAATTATCCGACCAACAAAAGGCATGGGTAAATCATTGATAATGCTATTTTGTAATATTTTTTTCTTGTATGGGCAGGGGTAGGCCAAAAGTCAACATTCAGAGCCGTACAACCGTTTAGACAATCTTGCTCACACTGTTTTCTGAAATTTCAAGAGGGGGGTTAATAAAAATGCCTTGCAGGTGATTGCAGGGCGTTTTTGTTGGTGAAAAGTGTGGAAAAACTGAAATTTTATGCGAGTTTTTTATTGAGTTTATAGCGAAATTGGTTTAATTTATATATTTAAGCTAAAATCATTATTGACTGCTCGACATTGTGCCAAACCTCCGCACGATTGGAGAAATGAGAAAATGAACTAAAATTTTAAAAGTGTACCCCAAATTCAGCAAGAATAAAACTTTTTTCAAAAAAGTGTCCCCCAAAGTGTACCCCGACAAAATATTATTCAACAAAAAACCCTTAACTAATTGATAGTCAAGGGTTTATATTCAGAGGTTGTGGTAAAAAGCGTATCACAAAATATTATCCCTCAAAATACCGTTTTCTCATTCAAAAACCCTTTAAATAACGTTTTTAGAGGGTTTTTTATTTTTTCAGTATTTTAATTTTCACAAAAATACGATAGTTTGTATATACAGATGTATTATGTTTTATATTTGTAAAAATATTTAAGTCAAATAAAAAAATCTGTATATGCGATTTCCAACTAAACTTACTTTTTCGCCTAATGGCAGATATGGAAAAGAACCTGTTAAGCTAACTACGCTATACGTCCAAGTTATCATTAATAGAAGACAACGGTATTACAAAACACCCGTAAAATTAAGGCTCGAAGATTGGGACAATGACAACCAAAGAATAAAGAAAACGTATGGATATGGACATGAGAAACTGAACCAAAAAGCACACGAGTACAAACGGAGAATTGATAGTATCATAGATGATGCCGTTTACCAAAAGATAGAGGTAACATTTGATTATTTAACCCAAAAATTAGAAGAACTCGAAAACCCTAAGCCTAAGATTGAAGTACCTCAAAGAAATTTTTATGAGTGGTTTCAAGCGTATCTTGATGATAGCGAAAACAAGAAAACCTTTGAAACTATCAAGCATATACGCACGGTAGGAAATAATCTATCTGACTATTTCGGGAATAAAATACCGACCTTTGAGTTGATGAATTTTGAGTTTTTCAATAGCTTTCTAAACTACTTACTGAATGATTGTAACCTTGCTAATAGCACGGCAAACAAACGGCTCGACTACCTGACAGGCTTTTTAAAGTTTTGTGCGGATATGGGCGTTTATAACATTGAAAAACTCAACAAAGGTAAAAGATTGAAAGAGTACGAAACTCATTTTATCTACATTACAAAAGACGAACTCAAAAAATTATATGCTTATGAGTTTGCGAGTGAAACCCTCCAAAAAGTTGCCGACCTCTTTATTTTTGGTTGCTCAACTGGCTTGCGTGAATCTGACTATTCCAACGTAAAGCCCGAAAATATCAAAGACGGTAAATTATACATCACTACTAAGAAGACAGCCGACCCGCTTGTTATTCCCCTAAATTCTTATTCACGTAGTATTTTAGAGAAATACAATTTTAACCTCCCAACGTTTCAGCAACAAAAATTTAATGGTTACTTGAAAGAGGTGGGCAAAGTAGCAGGGATAGACACACCCGAACAAATTGTTATCCACCGCAAAGCCCAAAGGATAGAGGAAACCGTACCCAAATACGAACTAATGACCAGCCACACCGCAAGGCGTACTTTTATTACACAGTCCATCACAAGGGGAATACCATTACCAGCGATTAGGAAAATGACAGGACATAAAGACCTAAAATCATTCCAAAAATATATAAAATTGACGGCAGAGGATTTAGATAATGAAATGATTAAGTGGGAGGATTAAGCTATGATAATAAAGATTACATTGACAGAAAATAATTACTTATTCCTCACTAAAAATAAATGGTTAAAGTCCAGCATATTATTTGAGGATGGGGAATTTATCTTAAAAAATAAGAGTGAATTATTTATTTACTATTTTTTCTTGTTGCACTATCCCTATGAATACGAAAATGTAAAAGTAATTGCAGAGGAAGAATTTACACGAAAAATATATATAGATGTTCCTCAAAAGAAAATGCCTGAACAGCTATTTTATGGCAAACGTTCAATATTTGATTTAGCAAATGTTAGTTTTAATGAATATATACGTTCAAAATTAATGGAAGATTTTGTGCAAATATTTGATTTGTATAGGATGAAAGGTTTTAGTAAATCTGAATCAGTTTTGAGATTTATGAAAATATACAATTTTGATAATAGCCAAAACCAAAAAGAGATTTTTTTAAATTATTATCGACATTACAGAAAGCAAAATCCTTTTGAATATTTACCCCTTCGCAAAGTAAGTGAAGACGAAATTACAGATTAAAGAAGAATGATAAGAAGTATTTTTTCCCCTATACTATTTTAATAATTCATATAAATATACCAATAAAATCTATATTTATTCTATAAAATAAGACATTAGTGAGGAATTTTAAAATTTTTGGAAACACATTTTGTCCTTTCTATCCTTGCCAATATTTTCTAATTTCGACATATCAAATTAAAAAACATAAAAAAAGGCTCAATCAGTTTGAAAGTTTCCCGACCTACAACTGATTGAACCACAAACCAAGTAAGATAATGGTAAAGACCAAGACCGTACCCTTTAAAAGATTCTCGACTAAAAACGGAAAGAATCAGAAAGCAGAATCCCCAAAAATGGAGGGTTCACACTCGCATCATTATTCACATTTTAATCAAAAAACCAATTCTAATCAAAAATCAAATTCAAACTCTAATCAAAATTCTATACCGAAATTCAATCAAAATTCAAATCCAAAATTTAACACAAATTGTATGACAAATTTAGAGGTTTTACCGCAAACTCCCAAAACTACTATCGTAGTAGTTGATTTAGTGCAATTGGCAGAGATGATGCAAGGCATTGTTAAAGCAGAATTGGCTAATCACAAATCTCCTCAACAAATCCCATCGGAGGAAGAACTTTTGAACGCATCGGAAACGATAGCCTTTTTGAGAGTATCACGCCCTACCTATCAGAAGTTACGCCGTGAAGGTGAAATAAAAGCCGTTGCTATTTCGGAACGTAGAATCCTTTACCGCAAATCTGATTTACTTTCTTACGTAAACTCAAAAGTTAATTAACTGATTTACAGGTAATTAAAATATTTATGACACTTCATTTATGATAGTGTTTATGATATTGTATTGCTTAAACTTATCAAAAAAATGAAAAACACAAGCAAATTTTGGACACTCCAAGAGGTATTTTTAGAAGTCCTTTCACGCCAAAAGGCAGGCGGAAACATTAAAGAAATTGCCTTTGACAAACAATTTAATCAATCACATTTTAAACCCTTAGTCTCTTTAATTTTAGCAATTGAAGAGCAAACACAAGATGGACAAAGTAATTAGAAAAGAACCAATTTGGGTTAAGAATCCAAAGACAGGAAAAGAAGTAAATGTAGAGCCAATGTTTAGGCTAATGAATGAAGAGTTTTTTGCTTTTGGCAATACGCCAATAGATTTAAAGGAGCGGATTAATTCAGCGATTCAATTTATTACCGAGGATACAATTTCTAACAAATTAGAAGACCATGAATTGAAAGTAGAGGATTTTAAGCGAATCATGTTTAAGCAAAGTTTTGAAGTTGCCAGTTTGTACGAGTTGAGAGATATGTTTGAATTGATGAATGAGCGGTAACATTTAATCACAAAAAAAGCGGTAAAAGTTGGCACTTTTACCGCCTAAGACAAATTTTTAAAGCGTTGTTACAGACGTAAAATTATGAAATTAACAGCAAAAAAACAAGAGAAAATTGAGGAAAAAAGTATTGTTAAATCAACAACGAATGATATTGTTACAAGTTCATTTAATACTATTTTTCATCAAGTTGAAAATTATTTAAATCATAAGTATGACTTACGATTTAATGTTATGAAATGTGAAATAGAATGTTCGTTGAAAGGGGAATCAGATTTCAAACCTGTAAATGAAAACTCTATTTACGTGGATTTGAGAAAAAAGCCCGTGAAGATTTCGCTGAATGATTTAAAGTCAATATTAAAAAGTGATTTTACATCTAAATTCAATCCAATAGCAGAATATTTTACAAATCTTAAACCTTATGAGCCGAGTATTGAACCCGACTATATTGAACTATTGGGGAATCATATTGAAGCAGAAGACCAAATAGAATTTAACCTTCATTATAAAAAATGGTTGGTTCGTGCAGTGCGTTGTGCCTTGGATGATACCTACTATAATAAGCAAGCATTTGTACTGGTACATGATAAACAAGATAGCGGTAAATCTACTTTTTGCCGTTTTCATTGTCCGCCCCCTTTGAGTGATTATTTAGCAGAAGAAATAAGTACAGACAAAGACGGCTTAATATTATTGGCTAAAAATTTCTTGATTAATCTGGATGAACTATCAACCCTCCATAAGTCAGAAATTAATTCTCTTAAATCCTATTTCTCCAAAGACCGTATTAATGTACGATTACCATACGATAGTAAGAATAGTATCATTACTCGAAAATGCAGTTTCATTGGCTCAACTAATAAAGGGCAATTTTTGCAAGATGAAACAGGCTCGGTACGGTGGCTATGCTTCAAGATAAATTCAATCAATTGGAAGTATTCAACTGAAATAAATATAGATGATGTTTGGAGGCAAGCGTTGTATTTATTGCATTCAGGAACATTCAAATATGATATGACCATTGAAGAAATTGCCAATAATGAAGAACGAAATAAAGAGTTCAAACGAGTAACGACCGAAATGGAATTACTATCTAAATACTTTGAAAAGCCTCAGCCTGAAACTGATTCAAAGGCTGAATTTATGCAACCAACTGATATGAGGAGATATATCGAATCTAATTCGGGAATGAAAGTAAGTTTTGAATATTTGGGACGTGCTTTAACTGATATGAAATTTGAACGAATCAAAAAAATATCCAAAGAAAAGGGATTTCAAGTTTATGGTTATATGGTCGTTAAGACTGATTTAACAGAATTTTATAATAACTAAATAAGTAGTTTACAAATTTTTATTTAATTTCTTTATTACTACTTACCTACTTACCTATTTAGTTATATATAATTGATAATCAGTTAGTTATCATAGGTAAGTAGATAAAATTTATACTTACCTACTACTTACCTACTTACCTACTTTTTTAAATATTTGCTACTTACCTACTTACCTATACTTACCTACTCATAAATAATTAAATATCAGATAGTTATAGAAAAATAGGTAAGTAGGTAAGTAGATTTTAAGTTTTGAGTTATAAAAAATAAAACAATGAAAACACAAGCCCACATACACGCATTAAAGCAAATATCTATCATAGGGTTTTTGAGATATAGGGGTATCATTCCCGTAAAAATAAGCGGTGGTGAATATTGGTATTTGTCATTATTGAGAAATGAGAATACGGCTTCATTATCAGTCAATTTAACCAAGAATGTTTTTAAAGATTTTGGAGATGATTCAAGCAAAGGAGGTATCATTGATTTAGTAATGATGTTAGACAAAATCAGTTTCATTGATGCTTGTAAAATATTAGAGGATTATGACGGCAAAAAGGAGAAAGAGGTTGTGGAAAATTCTTTTTCTCTTAGCCGTCAAACCTCTGAAAGCATAACACAAGACTACCAAATTACAGCCGTAAAGCACTTACAGCATCCCGCCCTAATCCGCTATCTGGAGAGTCGTAAGATTACTTTACATACAGCATTTAATTATCTCAAAGAGATTCACTACACCAACGCCAAAGGGCAATTTTTTGG
>JAYVRF010000082.1:0-30462 GCA_043756925.1 Arcicella sp.
CCGAAGAGTTATTACCAAAATGGGAAGAATTTGAAGGCTTAGATTCGGCAAAAATTTTAGTCAAATACAAAGAATCCCAACAAATTCGCAAAATTCGTGAATCCGTCCCTGACTGGCTCGATGCCTTGGGTGAAGCTGAATTAGGGGCTGAAAAATGGACGGAAGAAATCAAGGCTTTGAATCAACAAGCTCCCGTAGTTTTGCGAGCCAATACCTTGAAAACCAATCAAAAAGCCTTACAAGATTTATTGAACGAAATCAACATCGAAACAAATGTTTTAGCTGAATTACCCGATGCTTTAATCCTCCAAAAAAGAAGCAATATTTCCAAAACTGAACTCTATAAAAATGGTTTTTTTGAAGTACAAGATGCTGCTTCTCAATTAGTTGCTCCGTTTTTGGACGTAAAATTAGGAATGCGAGTGATTGATGCTTGTGCGGGTGCGGGCGGAAAAGCATTGCACCTCTCAGCATTGATGCAAAATAAAGGGCGAGTAGTGGCAATGGACGTGGAAGAACGCAAATTAACGGAACTTTTGAAGCGAGTAAAACGCAACGGGGTGGACAATATCGAAACTAAATTGATTAACGCAAAGACCCTTTTGAGTCTCGAAAATAGTGCCGATAGGTTGTTGTTAGACGTGCCGTGTTCGGGTTTGGGCGTAATCCGTAGAAATCCAGATGCGAAATGGAAATTAACCCCCGCTTTTATTGATAATTTAAGAAGAATACAGTGGAAAATCTTGTCGGAATATTCAACGATGTTGAAGAAAGGCGGTAAGATGGTTTTTGCCACGTGCAGTTTGTTACCATCCGAAAGCGAATTTCATATCCAAAGATTATTAACCGAACAACCCGACAATTGGGAGCTTTTATCAGAACGCAGAACCTCCCCCGCAACGGATGGATATGACGGATTTTATATGGCTTGTTTGTTGAAAAAATAAGCGGAATGATAAAGAATTTGTCTTTCAACAAATTCTTTATCATTCCGAAAACAAATCAAAACTTTAAAAATATGACTACCCAATATTTTGATAAAATTATCCAAAAACGTCGCTCTGTCAGGATTTATGATGAGACCGTTGCGTTTGATGAAAGTGCTATTAAACGGAGTATTGATAGAGCCATTCTTTCGCCGAATAGTAGCAATATGCAGCTTTGGGAATTTTATTGGGTAAAAACGAAATCCGTTCATGATGCCCTCACACACGCTTGTATGGGGCAATCTGCCATTAAAACTGCCAATCAAGCGGTTGTTTTCGTTACCCGACAAGACAAATGGAAGGAGCGTTCAGCATGGAATTTAGCCAATCTTAAAAAGCAATTTGAAGGTAAAATTTTGACCAAAAGAGATGAACGTGCTTTGGATTATTATCGAAAACTCATGCCCTTGGTTTATCGTTCCGACCCCTTCGGATTCAATACTTTGCTCAGAACAATCATCGTCTTTTTCATGGGTTTCCGTAAGCCATTTCTCCGCATCAGGAACAACGGTGACCAACGAGTAATGACTCACAAATCATGTGCGTTGGCGGCTCAAACGTTCATGTTGAGCATGGCGGCAGAAGGCTATGACACTTGCCCAATGGAAGGTTTTGACCAAGATATTGTAAAGAAAATTTTGAATCTCCCATCTATTGCAGAAATCACGATGATAGTTGCTTGTGGCACGGCAAAACCTGAAGGTATTTATTCAGAAAGGACTCGTGTGCCGAATGAGGAGGTGATTTTTGAGGTTTAGATTTTAGGTATGAATATCTTTAAAATAAATAATTTTTTACCCCTAATGCAACCCTTCCCGTCTCCATTTACGTCTATGTTTTGTAAGGACGATTTTGTTGTATCTTGATACTCGGATACTTCTCAATCGTCGAATAATAAACATGAAGATTTCACAAAAAAAATATCTATTTCCGATAAAATATTCGTGGCGTGGCATACAAGAATACCTTGTTTGTTGCCATGAATTTGTCGTTCGCAATAGCTTCCGCAAAATTTATTTTCTTTTAAGTATATTCTTATTCGTTAGTTGTGATAAAATTGTACAGGACGTTTCGCCTACGCAACCGCCCGTCATTCCGCAGGCATCCACGGAGGTTTTCAAACAGATATATCCAGAAGTGGCATCCTTCATTTTTAAGCCTTTGGAGCCAGACAAAACTTGGCAAACAGAATTTGTGTCACCCCGTGGGAAAGTCCTTTCATTGGTTGATTATTACGGAGAAATTATTGATTTGAATGAATTGGTTGGAGCCACGAAAACCCTTCCAAATGCCATCAAACAGTATATTTTTAGTAATTATCCAACCGCCCAAATCATGATGGCGTATGTTGTTATGAAGTCATCCACGCAAACGGACGGCTATAAATTGACTGTTCAAGTTGATAAAAATAGTGCCTCTAACTTATTTTTTGACGCTAACAATGGATTCCTTCGGGTAGAAAAAGTTGAAATTGAAAGAGTATCTGCCATTAATTTCACGAGTACTGACCAAGTAAATTTTGATAGTAAAATTCCTATTGTCGTAAAGCAATTTATTAGCAATAATCAATTGAAAGATGCCAGCGTGACAATATATGAATTAACTAATACGGGAAGCAATTTAATTAGGGCTGCTTACAAAATTATTCTCAATTTCCGAGAGCGTCCAAACGGTGCATTACTAACTTCTGAAATTACGCTTTCTGATACTGGTATTGTAATGCATTGGGTTTCTCCAATTGAAAGTGATTATTCGTATAAAGTGCTGAATAACAGTAATTTAACTTTGGATATTACGAATTTTATCAATACAAATTATAATACTTGGCAATATGATTATGGCGTTTCAGAATCGGGTTTCGGGCAAGTGAAAACGAATTATGTCGCTTATAAAAACAGTCAGAAAGAGCGAGTTTTAATAATTGATAATCAGCCCGAAAAACAGAATTTAATTGTGATTCGTTCTCAAAGTGTGGAGGAAAAAGATTTGCCACAGACAATCAGAAATGCGTTTTCAAATTCTTACGCAGGTTCGCTTTTTATATCAGGCGTTGTAACGTTCGATCCCTATTTTCAAGCTACCCGATTAGGCGGAAAAACACCTGTGTATTACCAAATTGAAACGAAAGAAGGACCCGACCGCTACGCTCTACGAATTGCAAATGATGGAAAATTGATATTTAGATATAGAATACAATAAAACTGTACTGGCTTAAAAAACAATCATCAAACTCTAAATGCCAACAAATGAGAAAGAATTAGTCCTTGCCTGTAAACGCAATGACCCCAAAGCTCAGACCGCCCTCTACAATCTGTATAAGGGGCGGCTGTTGGGTGTGTGTAGGCGTTATGCAAGGACGATTACGGAGGCGGAGGACATTTTTCAAGAAGCATTTATCAAGATATTTAAGAATTTACATAACCTCGAAAAGATAGAATCGGTGAGTCACTGGGTGAAATCGTCCGTTATCAGAACCGCCATTGACCATTACAGACACACCATTCACGAACGAGAACAAATAGGCTACGAAACCATCATGGAACAGCCCGACATGGATTTTAATATGTTTTCTAACCTAAGCCGAAACCAAATTTTAGATATTATCAACACTTTGCCGAACGGTTATAGAATGGTCATAAACCTTTATTTGATAGACGGATATAACCACGCTGAAATTGCTCAAATGTTGAACATAAGCGAAGGAACGTCAAAATCGCAATTATCAAGAGGGCGAGATTTATTGAAAAAAGAATTAATTAAATTCAGTTACGAAGAAAAAGTGTAACACGATTTCCCAAAATCGTATAGCATCAAAAATACCAAATGAAAAATTTAGAAGAAGACACATTAAAACGATTTCTCCAAGACACTTTCTCGGACTACGAATCCGAGCCGAGTGACCTAACTTGGGAGCATATACGTAAAGAAATTCAACCGCAACAACCAAGCGTTGGGGCGGGATTAAGGCAATGGATTGTGCCTGTTGTGGCTTTGCTTTTGTTGATTGTTGCAATCACTTGGAATAAAAATAATTCAGGGAATAAAACGGAATTAGCCATAATTTCAACGGAAGAATCTTTGGATATCGAACCGCAAGTAATTGATTATCAGAATATTAAAATTAATAAATTAATAAAAATTAGAAGAAATAATACAGAAGAAAAAAGTGAGAAAACGTTTGTAAATAAGGCTACATCAAAAGTTGAAAGTAAGGTAATTGCAAAGATTGAGAAATCGTTTGAATTACCTACTTTTTCAACAATAAAAATAGTGTCAATGGTAAAACAAGACGTTCAAGAATATGCTGTGAGTACGAAAGAATTTGTCGGAATTGAGGAGAAACCTGTGGCTGTGAATGTTCAAGCGTTTAATCAAAATGAGGGAAATCAAGTGGGATTTTCTGACAATAATAAACCAGGCAACGCTGGCGGGGTTCAAAACCTGGTCAGTATCAGAAACTCACCTTTTGTGGTCAGTATTCTCAATAACGACCCTTTTGAAGTAAATAAGCCTTTCAATCCAAATTCAAATGAAATAACCTTAATAAATGAAGTCATAATTCAAGAAATTCGTCACATCAAACCCCTTGAAATGCTCAAAAACAAGGATTTTGTTTTGGTTAAGAATGAATTAATGTTCCCACAAATTAGCAAAATTAATATCAATCGAGAAGCAAAACCAATTCGCCGTCATTTGTTTGTTAGTATGAATATCACGCCTTTTCAGACGTATAGAATCTTGACGGTTAATAGCCAGAATGTTCAAAATTTACAGACCAATAATCTTTTTGATGCTGAAAGAAATGGTTGGGCTTTTGATTTGGGAATCACGAAACAGATTGGAAATAAATGGAATTTAAGAAGTGGTATTTCCTATTTAAAGATGCGTCAATGGGCTGAATATCAAATTAATACGGATGTTATTTCGGTTAAGAATTCTAATAATTATTCTAATGCTGTTTCAGTTGGTAATAACGATAATGAGTTTATCGGACAAACTCGGATTGAGGCAAAAACGCTGTAAATGGTAGGCTTGAAGGCAGATGTTCAACGGTTTTTTAAGGTGACAGGACGTAACCGATATTTCATCAGTGCAGGTTCGCAATTGATGATTGAGCCAAGTGAAAAACAGACCAATGTATTCATCAACGCTTCGGCAGGTTTTCAGCATTTGGTCAGTAAAGAATGTTTTTTAACGATTGAACCAAATGCCGCTTATTTATTAAATAATATCAACGATTCAAAAAGCCTCATTCAGACCAATGCTTATAATTTGGGACTGAAAGTTGGAGTAAATTTCAGAGTAAGATAAACATCAAATATCATGAAAAAACTTACAATTTTATTCGCTACGTTGTTGGGGATGTCTGGGATGGTTTTTGGGCAAGTTTTGCCGAAGGTCTTGTGGGAAACGACAATTTCTTCTAAAATTGGTACGTCTTTTTTTAGTGAACAATATGATATGTATAATTCTGAACAAGGGAACTCTTTGATCAAAAGAAGGTATAATCTTACCAGTCGAAATGGTTTTTCATTTTCAGATATTGGGTTAAAAACACTGGATAAAAATGGTAAAATCATTTTAACAAGTGAAAATTTGTATAAAAATCGAAGTCAGGGAGGAGGAATTTCGATGGTTAATTATTTTGGGAATAACACTTTAGTGTATGGAAATAAATCAACTTTAACTTCACAAATTGACAGCATTTTTTTATTGAATCAAGACTTTAAATTAGTAAAGGGTTTTTCCAGTAGAGATGGGGGCAATTTTCCTAAAATTCTTAATGATGGCGTAATGTTTAATTATCCCAAATTATTAATAAAGTATAATGTGAAAGGTGAAGAAGAGTGGCGTTATGAAAGTCAAGAAAGCATAAGTTTAATGAATAGTAAAACTCCTTATTTATGTGCTTTGCAGAGTGGTGAGAATAAAATTAATGTTATCGTCTTAGACAAAAAAGGGGAAAAAGTAAAGACCATAGAAAACTTAGATGATGGGACTTTCTTTGAAATAGACGATTCCAGTTTTGGAATGTGGCATTCTTCAACTACTAATCCTGAGAATTCAAACATTTCAAAATATGATACTACTGGAAAATTACTGATGAAGATTTCAACAAAGGGATTATTTCCTTATTCATTAAATATGGATGAACCAGTTAAAATAATGTCGGATAATTCAATATTAATTACCTACTATGATGAAAATAGAGAAATATTTTTTGCTAAAATTGAGAATAATGGAATCATAAAAAATCAAAAAACGGGCATTTATGTTAATTCAATGGGATTTGAGCGAATCTTTCCGCCTTTTGAAACAAAAGTTAAAGGTAATCATGTAAGCTACTACGCTTTTACGAAAGATTCTTTAAACAGAGGAGTAAATTGTAAAATTGGAGGAATAAATTTCGATGATTTCTCAAAGTCATGGAAAAGAAATATTCTTTATTCTTACGAAAGCTTGAGAAATGTTTATGACCCTCCTGTTTCGTTAGAAGCAAACAATATAATTTTTCAAGCCTATTCCTCAATTGAAAAGCCAACGGAATTATCTTTTACGACTTATAATTCTAAAGGTGAAATTGTCTGGATTAGTCCATTTACCAATAAAACTATACTGGCGAATGGAAATAAACAATGGAAAATAATTGATAATTTTCTCTATGTTTCTAAGACTAATGGTGGTAAAAATAGCGTTGCTAAAATCAAATTTGAGGACGGTACACTTATTTGGGAGAAAAGTGGAATTGATATAAATTATTTTAAAGATGATATATTGGTCGATAAAGAAGGTAATGAATATATCCATTACGAAGAAGATTTTGAGCAAAATAAAAAGAAAAGAAAGATTTTGGCTCGAGATAAGAAATCAAATAAATTATGGGAATATACTTTTCCTTCAACTTATGACATCCCCCAATTTACCTATCAGAAACCTATTAGCCAATTTATCTTAGGAGAAAACAAAACTATTTACGCTCTTTCGGTAGAAAAAAACTCTAATGGAATAGACGATTTAATTTATCGCAAAATTACTCCATGCAGTTACAATTTCTCTGATGCCTTGGGTCCTGTTGTTGCAACTACTCAAATCGTAACTCAAACAGGTGCAACAGAAGCCTGTCCAACTGAAAAAATAAAACTATCCGTTCCAAAGTTTGTAGGAGCCGTTTATCAATGGACTCGTGATGGAAAAATTGTTCCAGAATTAAAAGATGCTACTTATGATACGGATGTTTCTGGTGTATATAAAGTCACCATAAAAGATACAGTGTGCCTTTATTCGGGAATTTCAAATGAGATAAAAGTGACCATTCGCCAACTCCTAACTGCCGAAATAACCGCCCCAAAAACCACCTTTTGTGATGGTGAAAAAACAACGATTGCATCCAAAACTAACGGCACATTTTTTCAATGGCAAAAGGATGGAAAAGACATTCCAAACGCTACGTCGGGCATTTATGAAGTCTCACAGGCGGGAGATTATCGGGTTGGTGTGCGGGATGATAAATGTCCGCAAGTTGGGTATTCAAACATCTATACCATTATCATAAAACTACTGCCCGAAGCCAATGTTTCTACTGATATTAAAGGCGTTGTTTACGAACCCTTCACCGTAAAAATGTCGGCAAACTCCGGGACTAATTTGGCGTATCAGTGGTTGAAAGATGATGTAATTATTCCCAATGAAACTAAGGTAAATTACGAAGCAAAAAAATCAGGAAAATATAATGTTATCGTAACCCAAGAAGGTTGTGAAAAACGTTCCGATGCCCTGACCATCAGCATTTTAATTCCTTTGGCAAACAGCGAAGAAATAGGAGAGGAAGAGGTACAAGTTTACCCAAATCCAAGCAAAGGCGAGTTCAAAATTATCCTGCCAAAATCCTTAAAAAGTGCTGAAATTCAGTTATTTGATACTTTTGGGCGACAGCGTTTACTCACCTATACAGGTGAGCAAGCACAAGCGAATGTTACGCAAGGGGTTTATTTTTTGCGGATTCAGAAGGGGGAGAAGGCGGTTACGAGTAAATTAATAATTGAGTAAATAAAAATAATGTTTAATTAAAAATTGGGCGGCGTTCCGTATTTTAGCTTCAATTAATTACTAAAGTTGCCGTTGGCGTGTTCAATCCAGTTGAAGTAGGATAGGGGTCAACGGAATTTAACTTGAGCGTATAAGTTTTTGTTTTCGCTTTAATTACCGTTGATTCAATTATATCCATTTGTTTTTCACATCCAATACATACTTTCAAACCTTTAAATTGCTCATCACCAATTTGCAAATCCAGCACAACGATTGCTTCTCCTGCACGAATGCACTGAACATTTACGGGACACCGACTGTCTTGAATATTTATCAACTTGGCAGTAATCGTATTTCCATTATCACTAAAACTGGCTGATTCACTGGCTTTTAATTGGAAGGTATCGCCCAATTTCTTTGTTACAGTGTCTTGCTTACTTGTACATCCTGCATTGGTGAACAGTAAGAATAAGAATATGCTTAGTAAATTTTTCATTTTATGAGATGTTTTTAAATAAATAAGAAGATGTTTTTTTATAAAGATACATTTTTTTGTAAAAAGGTTGGAATGACTCATAAAATAACGAAATAATGATAATAAAAATTCCTCATTTTGCTACCAATATATCGACTCTCTGAGGCTTTGTTGTAACTTTTATATCTTTTTGCCATCAACGTATCGCTTTTCTTAGGTTTAAAAAGAAAGCCCTCGACCATTGGTCGAAGGCTTTTCATACATGGGTCAGGGTTAGTCTTCGCTCGCATTGAAAACTTTTCTTCCGTCTTTTAAGAATTGAAATTTCTTTCTTTTCTTATCCCAATTTCACGTTTACTCTATCTATGGTGTTTGCAGTCTCTTTTGTCTGCCAAACATTTCAAGTCTTTTTTATTAGGGGTTGGTATTTAGGAAATTTTCTTAATGAATAATGTTTAATGATGAATTGTCTAATTTGTTTATCATCAAACATTATTATTAAAGTAAGATTAGGGTTAGAAAAGATTGACTCCGATTTATTTATGTTTCCTAATTCGTAAACAAACCAGATGAAAATCCTTTTTATCCTAATACCTAATCTTGCTCGTTTCGTAGGTATGAGGTATCAAAAAGTGGTCTTCATAATTTGAAGCTCCCATCATACTGGTAACTTTAAAGATTATTTACACCTAATATCTACCATCAACTATCTCATCCCTACGACCTACTACTTAAACTTACTTCTTTCCGCTTTTTGTCTTTACAACACCATATGGAACGCATTTCGCTTCACCACATGAGCAAATCACTTGCTGAATTATTACTGG
Organism: Arcicella sp.; assembly: GCA_043756925.1. Lineage (GTDB taxonomy): Bacteria > Bacteroidota > Bacteroidia > Cytophagales > Spirosomataceae > Arcicella. The sequence goes on from JAYVRF010000082.1 coordinate 9,315, forward strand.
ATAATCTTCGTAACAATTATTGGCATTGAATACACGCACGGTGTATTTATTTCCTGCATTGGTTGCTGGGTTGGCAATACTTGATTTCACGATTCCATTTGCAGGAATATCTGTTGCATCTGCGTATTTCTTCGTACCTGTGTAAGTTGCTCCTTCGACAATATCGTATTTCAATCCTGCAAATGTTCCTGCCAATTTGATACTTCCATCGTTTTTAGGAGTGTCTTGGTCACAAGTCGAGTTCTGAGCCGTTGCAGTGATTCCCGTTGGTTTATCGTAAACTACTAAGGTCGCTACAACCGTTGCAGTACATCCGCCACCTGTAATTACCACTTCGTAAACACCTTCATCAGATTTCTGAACGTTCAATAATTTAGGGTCTGCTGATGATGAAATAAATCTGCCATTTTTTGACCATGAATATGTTAAACCTCTCAATTGAGTAGTACTGAATCTGATACTGTCACCGACACAAACTGGTCCACAAACTGCGGTTGGTGTGAATCCTGCGGTTACAGTTACTTTGGCTGTGCCTTCGCAACCTTCCTGAGTTTTCACTAAAACTGCATAATCACCTGGCGTACTGACTGTTATAACTTGGCTGTTTGAAGTAAATCCTCCAACGCCTGTCCATGAGTAAGTCTCGCTTGTTACTCCCGCATTAACCGTTAATGTGGTTGATGTTGAAGTGCACAATGAGGTGTTTCCACTGATGATTGCACTCGCCACTGCACTTTCTGTTACGGTAAAGATACCTTTCGAGATACAACCCGTTAAGTCAGTTATCGTCACGTTATATGTTCCTGCGATTGTTACTTCGATACTTGAAGTTGTTGCTCCACCAGAAGTCCATAAATACGTTGCACCCGTTCCGCCTGTGGCAATTAAAGTTGCCTTACCACCTTTACAGAATGTTACGCTTGCCGTATTTGTAACGGCTGGTGTTACGGTAATAATTGCCGTTGCTGTTGCCGTACAACCCGCTTTTGAAGTAACCGTCAAGGTATAAGTAGCCGTTGCGGTTGGTTTCGTAATCGTTGGAGATTGCTCTGTTGAAGTAAATCCACTTGGACTCGACCATGCGTAAGACTTAATACCCGAAGTTGCCGTTGCTCCACCCGTTAAGGCTGTTGTTAAAACTCCTTCACAAACTGTAACTCCACCCGCACTGATTGACAAATTATCATTTACAACTTTAATCGTTCCGACTGCACTACATGAGCCGTTGGTTACAATTACTTGATACGTTCCTTGTCCAACTTCTACCGTGGCACTCGTCGAGGTAAATCCTGTTGGCGTTTGTGTCCATGCGAATGTTCCCGTTCCTGATGCGGTTAATTTGGCTTTCGTTCCTGTACAAATTACCGTGTCTCCCGTGATAACTACGGTTGGATTATCCTTAGTCGTTAAAGTAGCTATTGCCGTTCCAATACATCCATCAGCATTTTTACCAATTACCGTGTATGTCCCGTCTTTTGGCACTGTCACAATTGCTCCCGTTGCTGTGAAACTATCTGCTCCTGACCATGTGTAAGTAACTCCGCCTGTTGCTTTCAATTCTTTGGCCTGCCCAATACAAATCTCTACCGAACCTGCCTCAATTTTCGCTGCCAATTTCGAAGTAACTTCAACCGTTACAGTTGCTGAACATCCATTTATTGTTCCAATTACGGTATAAGTTCCCGTTTCATTAATAGCTAATTTTGCAGTTGTGGTTGTGTAATTTGTTGCTCCTTTCGACCATGAATAACTATCGGCTCCACTTGCTCTTAATGTATCAGTTGTTCCAACACAAATCGCAATCGTTGGTACGGTTACCGTTGGAATGGCTTTCACCGTTACCGCTGTTGTTGCTGTTCCAGTACATCCGCCAGTTCCTTCAACCAAGACTGAATAAGTATAAATTCCTGCTGTTGTTGGTTTTGGAACTACCGTTGGATTTTGTACTGATGAAGTAAATCCTGAGCCACTCCATGCGTAGGTATTACCCGTTGTTCCACTTACATTCAAGACTACATTACCTCCTGAACAAACTGATGGAATTGGCGTAATTTCTGGATTTGGTTTTGTATTAACCGTTACCGTTGTCATTGCAATGGCTGTACATTGACCTGAACTCGTTCCAATTACAGTATAAGTTCCCGTTTTCGTTACTGAAATAGTTGCAGTTGTTGAAGTGAATGTTTCACCTGTGTTACTACTCCAAGCATAAGTTGCTACGTTCGTTCCAGTTGCCGTTAATGTACCAGTTGTTCCTGTACAAATTGTAATTGGCGTTAATGTTACCGTTGGTAATACTTTCACTTCTACGATTGTAGTTGCTACGGCAGTACATCCATCAGTTGTTCCAATTACGGTATAAATTCCTTGCTTCGTTACTGATAAATCTGCAATTGTCGAAGTGAATGTTTCACCTGTATTGCTACTCCATGCGTAAGTTGTTGCACCGCTTGCCGTTAATTTTCCAATTGTTCCTGCACAAATTGAGGTTGATGGAACTATTACCGTTGGCAATGCTTTTATCGTTACTGTTGTCGTTGCCGTACCAGTACATCCTCCAATTCCTTCAACCGTTACAAAGTAGGTATAAATACCCGCCGCATTTGGTGTTGGACTTACCGTTGGATTTTGAACTGTTGAGGTAAATGTGTTTCCGATTCCTTTCCATGAATACTTGTCATTTGTATTTCCAGTTACAGTCAGGGTAATTATCTCTCCTGAACATTTTGAATCAAGTTTCGTAATCACTGGATTTGGTTTTGTATTTATTTCAACATTTGTTGTTGCCGTTGCTATACATCCTTTTGCATTTGTTACCGTTACCGTGTAAATACCTGCATTACTTGTTACTGCATTTGGAATTGTTGCTACTGTCGTTGAAGCGGTAAAGCCATTTGAAGCTGCCCAAGCGTATTTCGTAAATCCTGCATTTGTCGTTAAAATTATTGGAGTTCCCACACAAACTGGCCCGTTATTATAAGCAGTTGGTTTTGGTAATTCATTCACAATAACCGTTGCCGTTGCTATGGCAGTACATCCGTTATCGTTCGTTACTAATACTTGATAAGTTCCTGCATTATCGGTAATTGCACTTAAACTTACTGTTGGATTTTGTGTTAAAGCAGTAAATGTTCCTACTCCCGCAATTTTCAACCAAGCATGAGATTTGAATCCAGTTGTCGCATCCAATCTAATTTCCTTACCTACGCAAACTTCAATACTCTTAGCCGTCGGCGTTGGAAGAGCGTTTACTGATACACTTACCGTTGCAGCTACTGCACAACTATTACCATTTGAAACTACCACCGTATAAACTCCTCCGTTCACCGCTTTTGCCGAAGCAATCACTGGTTTTTGTACCGATGAAGTGAAGGTATCTGGTCCCGTCCATGAGAATAATGTTCCGTTGGTTTCAACATTCAATTCCAATTTAGAATTTAAACAAACTGGATTATTGTAAGAAGCCGTTGCTGTTGGAAGTGGATTAATTGTTACCACCACCTGAGCCGTTGATGTTGCTGAACAACCATTTTTCGAGGTCATTGTCACCACGTAAGTTCCTGCATTTGCATTCGTTGCATTTACTGCAATGATTGGGTTCTGCTCTGTGCTTACAAATGTTCCGTTTTTCGTCCAAGAATAAGTTGCTTCAACAAATGGACTCGAAATGTTTTCAGAGAATATTTGAAGTTTATTATTCAAACATACGCTCATATCTTTCGCAATTGCTTTTGGTGCTGGGCAGTTAATACCCGCATCCACCGTTGTTATATTCTGACCTGCTGTTAAGGTGATGGTTTCTGTTTTACCAATTGCATCAACATCGCTGTCTTTGTCGTTCGTTGTTGCACCTTTTGGAGAGAATACATAACCCGTTGGTAATGTACTGAACTCTACTCGGTAGTCGTTTGGAGCAAGATCTTTGAAGATGTATTTGCCATCAGTTCCAGTTATGGTTGTTCCAACTAAGTTATTGTCTTTGTCGAATAATTTAATTGTTACTTTATCAACACCCAATTCACTTGCATCTTGAATTCCATCACGATTTAAGTCATACCAAACGAAATCTCCAATTGAACCTGATTTGAATAATCCGAAATCTACCGTTAAGTTTCCGTTACTATCATCTCCATCAACTCCTACTGCTGGTTCTCCGAAGTTTGTCAACGTGATAGCTTTCGATTGAATAGTCTGACCTGTTATCGTCGTTCCTCTATCTTGATTATTTACAACCGTTACATCTACGTCAGAAGCTGGTTCGTTTGGTCCCGTTGCCGAGCCATTCGTTCCAGTTGATGATTTATAACCCGTTTGGGCTGTGATTTGTACGATGTAATCACCTGGTTCAAGGTTTGCAAATAAATACTTACCTGCTACGGTTGATTGTGTGGCAATGGCTGCTCCGTCAATTGTTCCATCTGCTTTCGCTTTGAACAAATCAACTTTTACACCATCAATACCTGCTTCACCCGCATCTACTTTACCATTGTTATTTACATCATTCCAAACAAAGTCTCCTAATTTCAGACAATTCTCAACTTTAACCTCAGTGGTTGTAGTTGCTGTACATCCGTTGGCATCTTTCACCGTCACCGTATAAATTCCTCCGTTGGCAGTGGTTGTTACTGGAATACTTGGCTCTCTCACGGTTGAACCTGTGAATGAACCTTTTGCAGCCCATGAATAACTTCCACCTACGTATTCGGTTACTGACAATTTCAATTCATTACCCGTACAGATTGGCGTGTTGCTACTTGCCGTTGGGTTTGGTAAAATGTTCACCTTCACGGTGGCGTATGCCACGGCAGTACATCCGTTGTAATCCGTAATTGTTACCGTGTAAACTCCTCCGTTTTTCGTCTCTGCCTTCGCAATTGATGGATTTTGAACTGAATCCGTGAAATTATCTGGTCCTGTCCAAGCGTACGCATTAACCGTATTTCCAGTGGTTGTACCCGTAAAGTCTGGGGTTGAGGTCAAGTAAATTGGATCATTCACACAAACTGTTGCTCCCGTGGCAGTCACCGATGGGTTCACTAAAATCGTTACGCTTACGGTTGCCGTTGCGGTACATTTCGAGCCGTTTGTTACGGTCAAAGTATAAACTCCTCTATTGTCACCGATGGCATTAGCAATACTTGGATTTTGTTCTGTTCTAATAAATCCTGGTCCCGTCCATACAAATGTTGATCCTGTCGTTCCTTCACCTTTAAATTTAATGGTTGAACCGATACAAACGGTGTTATTTTCTACACTCGCACTTGCCGTTGGATTATTATTAATAATCAAGATTACTTCTTTACGATTTGCTTCTGGTGTTTCACAGAACGCTCCCGTAGTAGATTTACAACTTGCGTAGTATTTGTACGTTCCTGCTGCAGCTGGTGTGAAAGTCAAATTAGTTACCAATGTTCCGTTTGGCGTTCCACTGTACCATTTTGGTAATTCACCCGTTCCACAACTTCCACTTAAATTCACCGTTTCGTTCAAACAAATTATGCCCTTGCTTACTTTGGCTTGGTCTGGAACGGCTGGTAATTTATCTACTGTTATCGTCACAATCACTTTCTTATCCCCTAAGGTTTCGCAAAGTGTTGAGGTGTTTTTACATACCCCTGAATAAACATACGTGCCGACTGCACCTGGATTGAAGTTCTGAGTTACTAATAACTCCACAGTTCCTTTGTACCATTTAATAGTCTCTCCAACACCACATTTCCCAGCTAAACTTAACGTCTCACCGTCACAAATGTTACCACTCTTGGTCGTTTCCGTTGGTGTGGCTGGACGAGTATTTACAATTACTGTTGCTGTGGCGATTACCGTACAATTTTCACCCGTTTTAATAATTAATTGGTAAATACCTGCATCACTCAATTTCGCTGAATCCGTAACCATTGGACTTGCGACTGATGAAGTGAATGTACCCGCTGGTGTTGTTCTCGACCAAGCGTAAGTTCCATCTCCTGTACCCGTTAAAGTGATTGGCTCGCCTTGACAAACCGTTATTCCTTTGGCACTTGCCGTTGGATTTGGATTAACAATTACTGCCACTGTTGAAGAAGCCGTTGCTAAACAAATACTGTTTGCAGTTACTGTTACCGTGTAAATTCCTGTGTTTGTAGTTACTGCATTGGCAATACTTACATCAGCAGTTGTTCCTCCTGTATATCCTGGTCCTGCCCATGAGTATGCTTTCACGCTTGGCGTTGTGCTTACTTTTGAGGTCAATAATATCGTTCCTCCAACGCATACTTTCGGTGTACTTGTGAAAGCATCTACCGTTGGTAATGGACATTGAATACCTGCATCTACCGTTAAATTATTCTCACCAATTCCTAAAATGATTGGGTCTGATTTACCCGTGCCGATATTTGCATCACTGTCTGTTGCGTCTACCCCTTGATTTTGCGTAGTGAATTGTTTGTTATCTGGTAATGTCGATTTAATAAATTCAACTACGTAAGTCTCTGGTTTTAAGTTATCGAATAAATACTTCCCATTCGCATCAGTCGTTGCCGTTGCTACTGGAACTGTTGAACTTGATGAATCGTAAAGATTTACTGTAATTCCTTGCACACCTGCATCACCTGCATCTTGTTGACCATTTCTATTAATATCAACGAAAACAAAATCTCCTATTTTACCTGGCTGATAGATACCGAAATCTACCGTTAAGTTTCCGTTATTATCGTCAGTATCAACGGGTGCATCAGGCTCTTGGAAATTCGTCAAAGTAATTGGTAATGACTGAATTACTTGGCTCGTTCCAACTGTTTTACCTCTATCTTGATTATCGGCAATCACTAAATCAACATCTTTTGCTGGTTCAAAAGGTCCTGTTGTTAAACCGTTCGTACCCGTTGAAGATTTATAACCCGTTGGGGCAGTAATCTGAACGATGTATTCACCTGGTTCTAAACCTGAGAACGAATATAAACCATTAACCGTGTTTTGAGTAGCCACAAATGCTCCCAATGTTCCGTCTGAATTTGCAAGGAATAATTCAACTTTTACTGGCGTTGTTACACCCGATTCCGTTGCATCTTTAATTCCGTTATTGTTGGTATCTTCCCAAACTAAATTACCAATTCTTAAACACTTATCAATTTTGATAACGATAGAAGTAGTTGCTGTACAACCATTTGCATCCGTAATTGTCAAGTTGTAAGTTCCTGCATTTCCTGCTGTTGTTCCTGCAATCGTTGGATTTTGAGCCGTGCTACTCGTAAAGGCGGTTGGTCCTGTCCATAAATATGTACCACCAACTCCCGCACCACTCGCTTCAAAATATATGGCTGAACCAAGACAAATCGTGTTTCCACCTTTGCTGATTGCCGTCACGGTTGGTAAAGGATTTATTGTTACAGCTACTTGTGAAGTGGCAGTACAGTTGTTGCTGTCTGTAACTTTCACGATATAATTTCCAGTCATCAACGCTGTTGCGTTCAAAATATCAGGATTTTGAATTCCTGCTGTATATGAGTTTACTCCCGTCCAACTATATGAAGAAATTGTACCCGTTCCGGCCATTGCTGAACTTCTCAAATGAATGGTTGATTGGTTACAAACCGTTGCGTCAAGTACCGAAGTAGTTACCGAAGGATTTGAATAAACTGTTATGTTCACCGTTGCACTTGCCGTACAACCACCTGCGGCTGAAACAACTACTTTATAAATTCCGCCTTGCGTTGATACAATGTTATCAATAACTACACTCTGCGTTGTTTCATCGAATGCGTTTGGACCTGACCAAGTATAGGTAGTCCAAGTTTCATTAACCTTTAAGGTTGTCTTTCCACCCACACAAATTGCGTTTGGTGTTGCAGATATTGTTGGTGTTGGATTAGTATTGAAAATAACATCCACTTTCTTACGACTCGCTTCTGTTGATTCACAGAACGTTGGACTTGTGGTACTTCTACAAGCAACGTAGTATGATTTGTTAGCGGTTACCGTTACTTCAAAAGGAGTTCCTGTAACACCTCCCACAAAACCAGTAGATGCTTCATACCAGACTGGTGTTGTTCCAGTGGCACAAGTTGCCGTTAATTTAACCGTTCCCGAACCACAAACTGCACCACCCGTTGCTGATGTTGGAGCGGCTGGGACTTCGTTAATTGTTAAGGTTACGGGCTTTCTTTGGGTATCTTTTGTTTCACATAGTGATGTATTATTTCTACATCCTACGGTGTATGTTTTTGTTCCCGTACTCAATGGTTTGTAAGTGAAACTTCCACCCGTTCCGATGGGTGATGTTCCCTCGTACCATTGTGCCGTTTCGTTAGTTCCACAAGTGGCTTTCAAACTGACACTTTCACCCAAACAAATCGCTGCATTACTGATTGATACACTCGTTGGAATGGCTGGAATGTCATTAACTTTCAAAAATACTTTGCCTCGGTCTAATACCGATGTTTCACAATTTGTTGCGTTGTTTTTGCAACCTACCGTGTAGGTTTTATCTCCAATACTGGTTGGTTGGTAAGTCAAACTTGCACCCGTACCAATTAAAGTAGTTGTTGAACCTTCGTACCAGTGAGCCGTTTCATTGGTTTCACAAGTGGCTTTCAAGGTTACGGTCGAACCAATACAAATCTCTGTTTTGTCAATTGACACTGCACTTGGAGTAACTGGTATCGCAAACACATTTACAATTACACTCTTACGATTCGTTGCAATTGTCTCACACTTAGTGGTTTGGTTAATGTCTTGACAACTAACACTGTATGTCTTAGTGCCAATTGAAGTTGGTTGGTAAATCAAACCACCCGTCACATAAGTACCAAGTAGCGTTGAGCCTTCATACCATTTCACGATTTGATTTGCTCCACAAGTGGCAGATAAACTAATTGTCTCGCCAATACAGATGTCCCCTTTAAGAACCTTTTGGTCAGTTGGAGCATCTGAGAATGGATTAATAGTAATTGTCACAGGATTTGATTCTACTGTGTACTCTTTACATCCCGCACTTCTGGCACAACGAATAAATGTTGTTGTAATTGAAATAGTGCTTGGTTGATATTCAGGAGTTTCAATTAATGTGCTTACCCAAGCTGGATCATTAGGGTCAAATGTACCTTGTGAAGCAGTACTGTTTTTCAACCATAGGTATTCTACGGTGCTATTGCCACCCGATGCAGGTTGAACATTAGTCAATTTTGCTGGAACAAATGGTCCACAACTTGATTGACTTGCCGCTATTTGTCCTCCATTTGATACATTGATAATAACCGTTGCCAACACACTCTGACGATTGGCTGGCAAAGTCTCGCAACCTGTGATGTTATCTCTACACGAAACGTAGTAAGGAGTCGTTACGCTGATATTTGGCGTAATGAAACTATTTTCTGTGCCAAGTGGCGTACCTAATTGTGTATTATTATTGTACCATTGTACGGTTTGACCCGTTGGACAAGTGGCTCCTAAGGTAACTGTTCCCGTGAAACACACACTCCCTGGGGTGGTTTGTCCACTGGCTGGAGCAGGCAAATTTGGATTGACCGTTGCCGTTACTGGGGTTCTACTGCCCGCTGGGGTTTCGCAACTGGTTGCCGTGGTTTTACAGCCCACAAAATAAGTTGTGGTGGCATTGATGCTTACTGAATAAGAAGTGCCCGCTATTAAAAACGTTGAAGCAAGGGCATTGGCGTTGTGCCACTGGGGTACTTGTCCCGTTAAACACGTTGCCGTTAAAGTTACACTGCCCGCATCACAACGACTTGCTGGGGTGACATTGCCACTGGTAGGAGAAGCTGGGTTGGTATTGACCGTGCCAATGACGAGAGTTCTACTCGTGGCAGGACTCTCGCAATTGGTACTGTTATGTTTACAACTTACATAATACGTGGTGGTTTGACTGATGCTTGGGGAATACGAAGTTCCCGCAACAATGAAGGCTGAATTACTGGCATTGCCTGCGTACCACTGAGGGGTTTCATTGGTTCCACATAGTGCCGTTAGATTTACCGTTCCGCTACTGCCTGGGTTCACACACACCGCTCCGCCTTGCACATTGCTGGTCAAAGGAGCCGATGGTACTGGATTGACCACTAACACCACGGGCTTTCTTAAATTCTGGGGCGTTTCGCAGTTAATTAGGGTGTTTTTACAACCCACCGTATAATTATAAGTATTCGCTACTGTTGGGGTGAGAGTTAAATTAGTAATCGAATTGTTACTACTGTCATACCACTGAGCTATTTCATTAGTGCCACAAGTTGCCGTTAAACTTACGCTCTCGCCTAAACATATGGCTCCGTTGCTCGCTTGGCCATCGGTTGGATTTACGGGTGTGTCATTAATCGTAATTGAAACTGGCTTGCGATTAGGTGAAACTGTTTCACAATTTGGTGCTGATGTTCCCTTACAAGAAACGTAGAAAGTTCCTGAAACTGTTGCGTTATATGTATCACCAATAAAGAAATTAGTTGTTGTACTTTGAGAGATATACCAAACTGGTGTTGTGTTTATTGCACAAGTTGCTGTCAAAGGAAAAGATGGATTTGCAGCCGTTTTACAAAATGCTCCGCCACCTGAAATATTGGTTGGAGGGGCTGGAATAGGATTAACGGTTACTATATACGCAACCGATGGATGACAATTTGGATTGCTTCCGTCAGGCGTTGGATTTAAAATTACATATACGTAATAAGGAGTTGGTGTCGTTCCAGTATTTGCTGGGAAATTCAAATTTGACGTAACGGTTCCATCTGCCAAAGTTGCCGTTGGTGATAAAGCTGTTCCACCTGAATATGGATTTGCTGTTGCCGATGTAAAATAAACCCATTGAATAGTTGTTGTAGGAGTAGTTGGTGCTAATGGCTGACTTCCAACATTACTTACTGTTAAAGTCAAGTCTGTTGCCGTTCCTGAACAAATAGCAACTGTGCCGCCATTTGGTTGTGGATTAGCAAACGTTGGACAATTTGGTGAAAAACCAATGTCATACGTATGATTACTTTCTCCGTTAACTCCTGTGTTTAAAGCAATTACTGCATTACCACTAACTGAAGAAGCATCGCTATCTATATTGTCGCTGTTATTAGAATTAGCATTGGTTGGTGATAAAAATGTATTTCCAACTTGATTTTGTAACACTCTAATTTCATAAGCCATATTTGGCAATAATCCATTCGTAACGTTTAAATCGTTGAAATAATATTCACCGTTTGCATCGGTTGCTGTTGTTGCAACTTGCATTCCGTCTTTAAATAAAAGAACCGTAATATTTCCAATCCCTGGCTCACCCGCATCTTGAATGCCGTTTCGGTTATAATCTCTCCAAATACGGTTTCCAATTTCCAAAGGAGCAATTGAACAGAAAACTTCTATGTCTCCCAAACCCGAGGCTTTACCAAATGTACTTGGCGAATTCCCTTCATATAGTTTATAATCTCCTATTGGGTCTGGACGACTAGCTAATGCAAAGCGATATCCAGATACACTATTCCATGTTGCTGAATTTGGTGCAGTTGGAGCTCCTGTATAAAGAAAATCACCTGTATTATTATTCATTCTACGAGTACCACCTGAATAAAAAATATCAACAGGTCCAGCAATAGTAGTCATAACTTCACCAGTACCAGGATATAAAGCTAAACCTCCCATTGCAGGTTCATCATGGTCAACAGTTAAATCACCAAAGTAATACTCACCACCCCCAGGTCCACCTTTTTTGTTAGTTCCTGATGTTGTTATGCCACTGGCAGTACCATTATTTTCGATTAACCAGATACTCCCAGATTTGGTTGCACGCATTACGTCTCCCTCCACTCGACCGGTCACCGTGTAAGTTTGCCCTGGAGGATAATTAGCATTTCCTAATTGATGGGAATATCGATCAGCAAATCCTAAAATCATAGAACCGTCACTATCAAATTCAATATCCGACAGCATTGGTTGCGGATAAGTTTCACCCCTATTGTTATTTACTTGCGAAAAATTGTTAACCCATGGTCTCCAGATTGCATAACTTGCCGAATCACTATTAGATCTACCTCTGTCATAATTTAAAGGAAACTGTGTTAATGCCATTGAGAAAGTAGTCCCATTTAGTTCATAAACAGTTGCTTTTAAATTACTTGAACTCAATGTTGTTCTGTCAAAAGGGGCTTGACCATAAGTAGCACCTGCAACGGGAGGTTGAGAACTTTCAGCCGTACAAACCACACCTACATATAATTTATCTCTATAAAATTTTAAACCAAAAGGAGCATACTCGCTACCAACTGCACAAGCAGGGTTTGGAACTGAGTATGAAGTAATTAAAGTTGGTGTTAAAGGATTACTTACATTTAGTACATAAATCTTTTTATCAAATAAGTTTGTAATATATAAAGTATTTCCATCGGTTGATAATTCACAATCACCGAAAGACATTTTACCTACGGCATTAAAAACAGTGTTACCTCCATCATCAGCGGGTTGAGTTTTACTGGAAGCAAACTTACGAGTTGGTTCTGTTCCAGCATTTATTCCTAAAAGGGTTTGTAAGTTAATGCCCGTAACAGTTCCTAATCCAGAAGCATCTGCATTTTGAACCACGTATAAACCTGAAATTCCTTTTGGTCCAAAACCTGAGTGGCGTTTCATAAACGCAGTGGCAAATAGAGTTTTGGTATATTTATTGTAAGCCATACCCCAGACTGAACCAATCGTATTGTATTTCGATAAAATGTTTGGTTCATTCCCCGCATCAGCTTTATTTCCGGTTTTATTGTATGCAAAGGAAACCAAAGCGTCTTCGTTTGGTGCATCAGACCCAGTATAAGAACCGTTGATATAACACGGCACGGCAACCTTTGGCTGAACACCAGACTTTGCACAAAAATCGTCAGGATGATTTACTCCAAAATTCACATTACAACCAACCGTTGAACTCAGAGCAACAAACTGAACACTTGTTCCACTTGAAGAACCATCTGGACCTGAAACATAACCAGCAGGTAAAGTAGAAAATTCGACTCTCACACTTCCAGATAAACCCGTTATTGAGTAAGTTCCGTTTGCGGCAGAAGTTGTTGTTCCAACTTGAGCATTGCTTGAATTGAACGCCTTGATAGTTACACCCGCCAAACCAATTTCGTGGGTATTATCTTTTACCCCATTCAAGTTAAAATCTCTGAATACCGTTCCTGCCACCGATGTGCCAGTACATTGAGCATTCGCAATATTGGAGTTTAACGTCAATAAGGCAATGAAAATACCTATGAGGCTTCTACTTGCGATAGAAACCCTACCAATGTTAAGGTAAACCCTGCTACCCATAACCAATTTTAAATAGTCGTGGTATTTTTCGGAATTATTAAAACCTTTTCGGACGGACATAACTCGCCCTCCGAGAGACTTGAATAAGCTCGAAAATATACCATAAAATCCCCACAAAAAATTTCTTGTTGAAATGTTCTTAGAAAAATTGGTACGGTTGTTGTGGATGTTCTCCACTTCCGAATTTTCTACAGCCACAGACTGTCGTGAATTGGAAACCACGCCCTCACGGAATGAAAGCAAAGTAGCAGTAAAGTTTTTCATATTAGAAACTTTATTGATTTTTATTGGGCGGATTGTTGGTAAATTATCTTCAAATGATCACGTGGAGTGATTAAAATAAATTCGATTCAAAAACGATAAACATGGGTGTAACTTACCGTGAGGACATAGGAATAACATGAGCAGAGAAAATTGAGAAATTTTCAAAGCAGACATGAAATACCCTGACGCTCAGGATAGCGGATACAAATGTTTAAAATGTGTTTGTAAGGAATTTAAAACAGAATAGTCGAGTAAGGCGGTGACCATCCAAAATGCTCTAAATCATTGAGTATAAGATTGAATTGTTGAAGCAAGAAAACTTCACGATGTGCTCAGAATAGTAATTCTTTCCTGTTTTTCGAAAAAAAGCGTGAGAAACACGAAATCCATTAAATTCACAAGGGCGGTGAATTGAATGGTAAAACCTACCTTAGTACTTTATTTGGCGGAAATACTGAAATTTGGCGAAATTTTAAGTTCTAACTACTTGGCTTTTTAAATTAGGAAATTGGCTCTACGTTTACTTTATCTCTTAGGCGAAAAATAGATAAATGATGAAACGTACTTTGAGTTTATTCCACGAATGAAATAAATTATTTTAATAAACAAAATATTTCACACAAAATTTTTAATCTAATTCTTGGTCTGCGTTGACGTTGGAATTTCACATAAAATAGAGCCAAAATCATGCCAAATTTTATAATTAAAGGTATTTTTATTTTTTTAAGTTTTTTTTGGAGTCATTTTTGCACAAATTTAACTAAATAAAACCAAGGTTTTAAACTTCAAACAACGCCTTTTTAAAGGCAAATAAATTATTTTCTTTATTTTTTATTCTCGTTCTATTTTAAAGATGAAAGTTTTAAATTCGAAATTTAAAAAGTGAAAAATAATATTTTTGATTAATATTAACCCGATAACCCACATCATGAAATTTTTTTCATTCACTATTTATTATTTATTATTATTATTTATTCTTTTTTTGAATTCTGGTAACATAAATGCCCAGAAACAGAAAGTTAAAAACACGGCTGAATACGATGCGAATATTCCAAAACGGTATGTTCGATTAATTAATATTTTAATCATGAAATCTGGAATTTCACCCACGAGTGCCGCCCGTATGCACGGATATGTCGGGCTTTCGCTCTATGAAGCAATCAATTCAGGTTCGCTCACTTATCAATCTATGCGTAAACAATTGAATGGTTTTGATAATCCTTCTTCAAGAAACCAACAGCTTTTGTGGGATGTGGTGGCTGATGAAACGATTTATACAGTTACAGATAGTCTGTTTTCATATTATTACAACACCTTAGCCGATTACAATTATATCCGAAGTTCGTTAGACACCATTCATTCAAAGAATAAAAATCAGTTCAAGAAACAATATAAAGAAGTTGAATTATTAGAAGAATCCGTGAAATTTGGGCGTTTGATGGCAAATTATGTTTACCAATATTCCAAAATTGACGGTGGACATCGGGCAAGTATGGAAGAAACCGTTGCTCGGGATTATACGCATTATGAATGCCCGCCAGGTTCTTCTTGGGACGATACTAAAACGAAAGCTGGAATTTCGGTTCAACCTACTTGGGGAAAAAATAGGACGTTTATCAAAGGGATTTATGCCCAAACGAAGCCCGCAGACCCAATTCCATTCTCAAAAGACCCCAATTCTGATTTTTATAAACAGGCAATGGAAGTATATGAAATCTCTCGTGATTTGAATTTCGAGAAGCATCTTATTGCTGAATACTGGAAAGATGATGCCACGGTGACTTACACACCCGCAGGACACACGATTCATATTTTGGTAAACGCCCTTGAAAAAGAAAAAGCTTCCTTGGATAAATTTGCTTATGCCTACGCAAAAACGGGCATTGCACTCAATGATGCCTTCATTTGTTGTTGGGAAACCAAATATTCCACCAATTGCATTCGTCCAATTAATTACATAAGAGAATATATTGATAAACGGTTTAAGCCGTCATTTTTAACGCCTGCTTTTCCAGAATATACTTCGGGACATTCAACGCAATGGGGTGCATCAGCGGAAATTTTGAGTTCTATTTTTGGAAATGAATACGCTTTTACGGACCAAACGGATTATTTGAGGGATAAATTAGTCCCTCGACAATTCAAAAGTTTTGAAGAAGCGGCACAAGAGGCTTCGATGTCCCGAATTTACGGAGGCATCCATTTTCGACAGGCTTGTGATGTGGGTTTGGAGCAAGGGAAGCGGATTGGGCGGATTGTGAATAAGTTGGGGTGGTTGAAGTAAAAATATTGGCTCAATCTTTTATTTATAATAATCTAAACATCACCATTTTACGTAGGTATTTCCATAAAATAAACCGTCTGAGAATTAAATAAAATAATTTAACCTGATTCTTGGTCTTAAATTTAAAACCTCAAACGACCTGCAAAATGGAAAAATACATGAAAGTTCTTATTTTGATAATTACGATGCTATCTTGCAATTCAACAGAAAATCAAAATAATATTATCCCTGATATGAATTTAAACAATCCCAAACGTACTTTTTTGGCTCTCGGTGATTCTTACACCATCGGTGAAAGTGTGGATGAAAAAGACCGTTGGAGCAGACAATTGATTGATTTACTGAAAATAAATTTCAATTTTACCAAACACGATATTGTCGCTCGCACAGGCTGGACAACCTCAGAATTGACCCAAGCCATCGAAGCTAAAAAACTCACGGAACAATACGAAATGGTTTCGTTACTGATTGGAGTCAATAATCAATATCGTGGACAAAGCCTTGATAGCTACCGAGTTGAGTTTAGAGATTTACTGAATACAAGTATTAAATTTGCCAAGAATGATGCGAAGAAAGTTATCGTTCTATCCATTCCAGATTGGGGGAAAACGCCTTTTGCAAGAAGACAAGATACTCAGAAAATTGCCTCTGAAATTGATGCGTTTAATAATGTTGCAAAGGAAGAATGTAAGAAATTGAATATCGTTTTCATTGATATTACAGAAATTACTCGTAAAAATACGGACACCTCAATGTTTGCGATTGATGGATTGCATTATTCTGGAAAAATGCACAGGCTTTGGGCGATGGAGGCTTTGAAAACGGTGGGCGATATTTTGAAGTAAAACATTGTCTATGCGACTCAGTCTGAATTTTGATTATGTACGCAAATTTTTAATCCAAAAAATCCTATAATCTGACGAATCCAAATTCAGACAAAAATTGCTAAATTGTGTTAAAATTCAACCAACGCAATAATGCAAGAAATAAATATTGACCAAGCCACTCAAATTCGTCAGGGCGAGGAACTTAATTGTGAGATTCTAAACGATTATCTAAAATTGCAACTACCTGATTTTGAAGATGTTATAGAGATAAATCAATTTGCGGGAGGATATTCTAATCTGACTTATTTAGTAAAAACTATTTCAAAAGAGTACGTTTTGCGTCGTCCGCCATTTGGAGCAAATATCAAATCTGCTCACGATATGGGACGTGAATATAAAGTTTTGTCTTTGTTGAAACTGCATTATCCGAAAGTACCTCAACCCTTAATTTTCTGCGAAGATATGTCCGTAATGGGGTGTCAATTCTATATGATGGAGCGAGTAAAGGGCGTAATTTTTAGGGGAAAAGATGCCATGAAACTCCAAATTCCAGAAGAACAAATGCGACAATTATCTGAAAATCTGGTAGATAACTTGGCGGATTTACATTTATTGGATATTGAAAAAACGGGTTTAATTAATCTCGGAAAACCCGATGGCTACGTTATTAGACAAGTGGAAGGTTGGATTGAGAGATACGAAAAATCGCACACTGATGACATTCCTACAATGATTCAAACTGCCGAATGGTTACGGACAAATATGCCTCGCCCACAATCTCCTGCGTTTTTGCATAATGACTATAAATACGATAATGTACTCTTGAATCCAGACAATTTGACGGAGATTTTGGGCGTGTTGGATTGGGAAATGTCCACCGTTGGCGACCCGCTGATGGACTTGGGTGCAAGCCTTGCTTATTGGTGTGAATCGGGTGATGGAGATTTTCTTAAATCGTTCAACATCACATGGTTATCGGGTAATTTAACCCGAAATGAGGTGGTGGAAAGATACGCTAAAAAGACAGGAAGAGATATTTCAGATATACTTTTTTACTATGTCTTCGGGTTGTATAAAAACATCGTTATTATGCAACAAATCTATGCACGATGGAAGGCAGGATTAACGAAAGACCCACGTTTTGGCGGATTAATTTATGGCATTCATGAACTATCAAAGATGGCGGTGAGGGCAATTGAAAGAGGAAAAATTTAGTTAGCAGTTTTCAGTTTGTAATAAGCAAAGGCGGAAAATTACAATATCTTTTAATGTGTTTACTGCCTACTGAAAATTACTTACTCTTTTACTTCCAAAACTCTGCATCACGAATCAACGTCAAAGCAATTCCCAACACAATTCCAGAGAGAATTAAATTCCAATTATGCTTTTTCACACGAAAAATATCTAATAGTAATGAGCTGATTATCAATACGATAACTACAATAACTAACTGCCCCAATTCCAATCCAATATTAAAAGCAAGCAGGGGTTGCCAGATGCTTTGCTCAGTTCCCAACAGACTTTTAAGGTAGTTAGAAAAGCCCATTCCGTGAATTAATCCGAAAATCATGGCAACAGGATAACGGAAAAAAGAGGGTTTCTCAACATCCAAAGCATACGTTGTTGATTTGTGAAAAAAGTTAATTAGACAGGTCAAAACGATGGTTATTGGAATCAATAATTCAATCAGTTTTGTGCTGTAAGAAATAAGATTTAAGGTTGCCAGAGCCAACGTTATGGAATGACCAATCGTGAAAGCGGTTACTAAGAGAGCAATCTTTTTCCAGTCTTTTAAACGATAAACGGCACAAAGGGCAATGACAAAAAGGATGTGGTCGTAGCCTTGAATGTTGGTAATATGTTGGAAACCAAGAGGCAAATAAATTTCAAAATCTGACATTTGTAAAGTGTGGTTATTGGATTACGCAAATATATAAGATTTAGATGAAAATACTATTTTGAAATTAATTCAGCTATTTTAAAACATAGGAAATAATTATTTAAAAGCACTTTTTGAGTTAATAATAGGTGTTTACGCTTATAAATTAATTGAATTTACGGTTTACTTGCTGGATATGCTTTTTTTTGTATATTTATACCTAATCGACTAACAATCAAATAGGTATGGATATTTTAAAGGTATGAATTTATTAGAATTTACGGATAAATTCAAGGATGATGATACTTGCAAGGCTTACTTAGCACTCTATAAATGGGGTAATGGCTTCGTTTGTCCAAAGTGTGGATGTGAATCTTCATAACAGTAAAGACCCTTATATTCGTCGTTGTCGAGCCTGCTATCATGCTGATTCGGTGACTGCTGGTACTTTATTCCACAAGGTCAAATTTGGACTTCGAGAAGCTTATACTATGGTATTTATGATGACTACTACTCAGTAAAGGGCAATCTGCTAATCAATTTGCCAAAACCTTAGCTATCAATAAAGATTCTTTGCTCAAAAAATTCGTAATGCCATGAATTCCAGCCAACAGTACCCTTTAACTGGAGTTGTTTAGGTTGATGAAGCCTTCATTGGTGGCAAAGAAGAGGGTCATCAGGGGCAGAGAAATAAAACCAAAGATACTATCGTCATTGCCATTGAAAAAACAAAGGACGAAACTGGAACAAAAAGAGCTTATGCGATGAAGATTGAAAATACATCCGCTGATGAATTGAAAAAAATCTTAGAGGTACATATTGATAAAAGTGCTAAAATATTAACCGACAAATGGACTGGATATTCTCCTTTGAAGGAACATTATCAAATCACCCAAGAAAAAAGTAAAGGAGGTGGAAATCGGGCGTCGAACCGCTTTGAGTTAATTCACCGATACATTCAAGGACTAAAGTCTTGGCTAAGAGGAATTTATCACCGTGTTGAGTCAAGATATTTGCAAGTTTATTTAGATGAATATTCCTGCGGCTTTAATCGAAGTCTGTAGAAAGAATCTATTTTCGATAATCTTATCCAAAGGATGGTCAAAGCAAAGCCCTTAACTTATAAAACACTAATAATCAATGTCAGAACTTAACCCGTAAATTCTATAAATTTATAAAAAATTAAAACATTTTAAACATTTTTCAATCATGTTAAAATTCTTTATGATTATTTTATTCAAATTATTAGCAGTTACAATATATACAGTTCTATATGTTCTTGCGATAAGTTTTATCATAGGATATATCAATATTCCAATGCTAAATTCCAATAGTGCAATATTAGGACTTATTGGTTTGTTATTAATTCCGTGTTACATAATTCTATTTATTGTAATAATTTATAAATATTTTTAATAATGGAATGCAAATTAGATGATTTAATATTTATATCTAAAATAAATAGAGATTGAAGTGGAACAACACCTGTAAAATTGGAAGATGTTTGGTGTCCAATAAACTATAAATTCAAACTTATTTGTTTATCAATGACATTAAAGAGAAATAAGTTTTTACAACAATCTTATCTTCAAAAAAGATATTAGCGATGATTTTAAATTGAATGCTTTGGTCGGTAACGAAATCAATACGCAAAATACAATTGATAATCTATTAGTAGGTAATACGCTGGTGACTCGTGGATATAATAACGTAGCAAATGCCACCAACTTTGTTCCATCTAATGATATTTTTAAAAGTTCATTAATTGGTTTTTATGGAAGCGTTGATTTGAGTTATAAAGGTTGGGCAAATCTAACCGTTACGGGTCGCAATGATTTATCTTCAACTTTTCGTTAGGACAATCGTAGTTATTTTTTATCCCTCAGCATCGGGTAGTTTAGTATTGAGTGAAGCTATCACAGAGTTGAGAAATAATAACATAGTTGATTTTTTGAAAGTAAAAGGTAGTTGGGCAAAAGTAGGGCGTGTAGCTCCTATTTATGGTACAGATACTTATTACAGTGCGGCTAATCCAACTGACGGTTTTGATCCACAGATTGTATTTCCATTCTTAGGATTACAGGGTCGCTCAATTGATAATACCGCTGGAAATTCTTTATTGGGATCAGAATTTACCAGAAGCGTGGAGGGAGGTACAGGCATCGAAACTACAAGTAAGGAGCGAATTGGAACAGATGGAATTCCTTTACGTAACTATGTGATTGACGGTGTTGTTGGTTCACTTAATGCCGATGGAACTATCAAAACAGAAAGACCAAACACTACTGCCATGCTTCATTGAACATGCTAACTTTTGCCGAATATAATTTTATTCGTTCAGAAATGGCATTGAGATATGGCACAACGGGTAATGCCGAAGATTTTTATCGTGCAGGTATTCAGTTTTCCATGAGTGATATAGGTGTTTCTGTTGCCAGTACAACGGCTTATTTGGCAACCTCGGCTGGCACATTAGGTACGGGAGCTACTGCCCTACAAAAACTTATTGAGGAAAAATACGTGGCAAATTTCTTAGTTTCAGTTGAACCTTGGAATGATTGGAGACGTACGGGATTTCCCCTATTACAACCAATTCCTTTAACAGCAAATCCTGGTAATAATGGT
>JAYVRF010000083.1:0-8387 GCA_043756925.1 Arcicella sp.
CACAGAAATTTTAAAATGTATTTCCTTACATAATTAACTGATTCTTTTAAGTTTTAAATTAACTTATCAATTCAGTTCATAACAACCGATTAATCAATGAAAAAATCCTTACTTCTTCGGATAGTAAAGGCTATTGTTCTTTGCTTTTCGCTATTTTTCGTTAGCTCTTTATTTATACAGATTAATGCTCAAAATGTTACAGGTAAAGTTTTTCGGGACTTTGACGCTAACGGACAGCAAACTATAAATAGTCCTACTGAACCCACAGTTGAAGGAGTTACCGTAAAGGCTTTCAATGCCAATGGAACACAAGCGGGTGCGACTGCCACCACACTTGCTAATGGCACATATTCAATTGTGGTGGGAACGACTTCACAGGTTAGAATTGAATTCTCCAATCTTCCAACTTCGTATTATTCTGGACCAACTGGTTCAGGTAGTGGCACTTCAGTTCAATTTGTGAATGGTGGAGGAACGGCTAATCTTGGCATTAATTATCCTGCTGATTTCTGTGGGACATCACCTAAATTAGTAACTCCATGTTATGTGAACGGGACTCCATTGAATGGAAGTAGTTCTGCCAATGATCCTTTTATCGTTACCATTCCTTATACTCCTACTGGAAATGGTACAATCGGCACCACGTCTGAAAACGCCTATTTATCAAAAGGTTCGGAAGTGGGTTCAACATGGGGAATGGCGTATCAAAGAAGTTCAAAATATATTTTTACCAGTGCTTTATTGAAAAGACATTCTGGTTATGGACCAGGCGGTCCGGGAGCTATTTATAAAATTGACGTATCAGGGGGTACACAAATTACATCGCTATTCGTTGATTTAAAAATGGATTTAGGAATAGATGTTGGCATTGACTCACGCAATCAGGCGTCAGCGGCTGATTCCCTAAGTAAGATTAAAACCCAACCAAATCATGATTCAACTGCTTTTGGAAATGTAGGAAAAGTGTCTTTTGGAGGTATTGATATTTCCGATGATGAAAAGACAATGTGGGTAATTAACACTTTTGATAAGAAACTATACGAATTATTTATTGGTTCTCCTGCTACAAAACCTACTACCACAATTGTTCATACATTACCTGATCCAGGGTGCATAAATGGTGTTTTTCGACCTTGGGCTATCAAGTTTTGGAGAGGGAAAGTGTATATTGGTGGAGTTTGCACTGCAGAAAACGCTGGGGGAACAAAAGCAGACTTAAAGGCGTATATTTATTCGTTCATTCCTGGAGACACTAATCCAAATAATTTTACCCAAATTATTACTTTTCCCCTAAACTATCCCCGTGGTTTTGCCAGCATAGATGGAACGATTCAAACTTCTGCTGCATGGAAACCTTGGATTGCTAAATGGAGTGAGATTACCAGTCCCGATCCAGGTGCTGGTGCGTTTAATCAAACAATTTGTCCTCAACCAATCCTTTCAGATATAGAATTTGATGTGGATGGTTCAATGGTGGTGGGTTTCATGGATAGAGCGGGTCATCAATTAGGAAATAAAAATTACAGCCCTAATAAAAATGATTTTCTTACTTACGAAGGAACCTCTGCTGGTGATTTATTACGAATAGGCTTTTCAAATGGTGTCTATACTTTAGAAAACAATGCAACTGTCAACGGAATTGTATCGGGTGGAAATAACCAGTCGCCAAGCCAAGGTCCTGGAAATGGAGAATTTTATTGGCAAGATATGTTCAGTAAAAATGCAAATAAAAATCTTCCAAGTTTAGTTTCAGGTTCGGGTCATCAGGAAATTTCTTTGGGAGGATTAGCTTTATTACCAGGAAAAAAAGAAGTGATAGAATCCGTTTTCGATCCAGTTAGTGCTCCTCGTGCGGGAGGAGTTGTTTGGTTTGATAATATAACGGGACAATCACCAAGAGCTTATGAAATTTTTGGGCAAGATGCTGGTGGACAAGGAGCGACTTTTGGAAAGGCAAATGGATTGGGAGATTTAGAACTACTGTGTGCCTCACAACCCATTGAAGTTGGAAACAGGATTTGGAATGATACTAACAAAAATGGAATACAAGATGCTGGTGAACCAGTTTTAATGGGAGTAACCGTTGAACTTTGGAAAGGTAACACTAAAATAGAAACTACAACTACGGATGTAATAACGGGTGAATATTATTTCACAGGTTTAATACCAAATAGTACAGATTACGAAATTCGTGTTCCAAACGTAAATGGGGCATCGAAGCAAACGCCTTTGGCTGGTTTAATACTAACAACGGTAAATGCAGGAATCAATGATGAAATAGACTCTGATGCAACGGTTTCAGGAACTAATATTTATGCTTCAATTACTTTCTCAACTGGTAATGCGGGAGAGAACAATCATACGTTGGATTTTGGGTTTAAGTGTTCAACGCCAACGGCAAAATTAGGAGGTCAGAATGTAACTATTTGTAATGGTACAACAACTTTTAATTTACCAGATGCTAAGACTGGTGCAGAAGCAGAAACGTGGAAAACAATAACTTCTCCTGCTGACCCTGCCGCATTAATTGATGCCACGACAGGTGTTGTAACGGGAATGAAAACGGTTGGAAAATACGAATTTGTTTTAACCAATACGGCAACTTCTTGCTCCTATACTGTTTCAATAACAATTAAACCAATGATTGCTGCTGGTGCTGACAAAACAATTTGTTCACCTGCCACAACTTCAACGGTTAATGCCTCATCAGAAACACAAGTTTGGACTGTAATGACTAAGCCTACTGGAACAAATCCTGTGGTTGCAATTAATGGAAATGTTACTGGATTGACTGCGGACGGAGCTTACGTGTTTACTTTAACCGAAGGAACTTGCTCAGTTTCAGTTCAAATCACGAGAACGGCTGGTCCAAATGCGGGTGCTGATATTTCATCGTGCCAACCAATGGCAAAACTTACGGCAGCAATTTCAGGAACGCAAACTTGGTCAGTCGTCACAAGCCCTGCAAATCCTTCGTCAGCAACCATTGATGCGAGTGGAAATGTAAGAGGAATGGTCAATAATGGTGATTATCAATTTGAATTAAAATCAAATGGTTGTTCGGATATTGTGAAGGTTACAAAAACCTCAGGCGTTGATGTTTCTACTGAAAATTTGAGTGTTTGTACTGGTGGAATTATTCAATTAATAGCAACTTCGACTACTACAACTGGGGTTTCCTATTTTTGGAAAGGTCCAACTGGATCAGGTTTTACTTCAAATCAACAAAGTCCTACTATTGCGAATGCTTCATCATCGAACGCAGGTGTTTATACAGTAACGGCTTCATTAAGTGGTTGTTCGGCAACTGCAACTTCAAATGTAGCCTTTAGAGAAATTACAGTTGGTATAATCGGTGGACGTACAAATGTATGCGTAGGGCAAAATTTAGTATTGAGAGATGTTGCAGATAGAAAAGATACTGACCCAAAAGTAATGACTTATTTTTGGTCTGGTCCAAATGGAACGAATACTTACACTTCCACGGCAGCCCAAATTACAATCCCAACCACGCCTGATATGTCACAAGTGGGTAAGTATATGTTGGTTCAAACTTTTGACAATGGTTGTACGGTAACCAATATGTTAACGGTAACCATTACGAAATGTCAATCCATTGGAGATTTGGTTTGGAAAGATGTTAATAATGACGGACTTAGTAATAATGGTGAATTAGGAGTAAGTAACGTTCCAGTCAAATTATATGATTCAACAGCCCCAACCGTTTCAATTGGTTCAACTAACACGGATGCTAACGGAAAGTATTTATTTAGAGATTTAACGCCTGGGTCATATATTGTTGAAATTGATGCACCTGCGGGTTTCAAGACAAGTACTGGAAAGAACGGTTCAGTATTAGGAGCTTTTGAACCAGGAATTAATCCGAGTGATGATGCACAAATTGGCAAAGATTATAATAATCAAGACCACGGAACAAGCGGAACGGGTCAGTTAATTAGAAGTGGTATCGTTGATTTAACCAATGGTGGCGAACCAATTAATGATGGAGTTACAACCCCAGCAGACTCAGTTTACAATAATAGCTCAAACAGAACCATTGATTTCGGAATTTTTCAACCCGCAAAGATTGGTGATTTTGTTTGGTCTGATACTAATAAGAATGGAATTCAAGATGCTGGAGAGTTGGGCGTAAGTGGTGTAACAGTAAATCTGTATGCTGGTTCTGGCACAACTCCTGTCGCAACTGCCACCACGGGAACTGACGGTAAATATTTATTTGATAATTTAATTGCAGGAACTTACATCGTTGAATTTGTAAAAAAATCAATCGGTGCTGGAAATGAATTTTCTCCTAAAAATACAGCATCTACAACCATTGATAATGATAGCGATGCAGATATAACTTCTGGTAAATCAGCTCCTGTTATACTCGTAGCGGGAGAAATCAACTTAACCATTGACGCAGGTGTCATCGGAAACTGTGTACCATCAGCAATCGGAACAATCACAGTTCCAAGTCTTTGCGTTGGTCAAACCTTAACAATGAACGCTACGAGTTCTGACCCATTGGCAACTTATGCTTGGAGTACAAACGCAACAACGCCATTCACTGCTACAACAAAAGATATTACATTACCAAATTTGATGACCTCAAATTCAGGTACTTATACGGTCTTAATTACAAATTCAAACCTTTGTACTTCGGCTTTAACGGCAAATGTGGTTGTGAATCCAATTCCAATTGTGAGTGTAACAAATGCTGCATTTTGTGAAGGCTTAACGGGTTCATTAACCGCCTCAGGTGCAAGTTCTTATTCGTGGACGGGTCCAAATGGAGCATTTACCACAACGACAGCAACTATATCAGTAACGCAACAAGGAGTTTACACGGTAATTGGAACATCAAATGGATGTACTGCCAATACAACAACATCTGTAACAGTTTACCCAAAAACGGTCTTAACCGCCACTGGTGCAGCAATTTGTCTGGGTGGGAATGGCACAATCTCAGTTTTACCAACAGGTTTAAAATATACTTGGACGGGACCAGCACCATTTAACTCAACGTTACAAACGCCATCAATTATTAATGCAAAAGATGGAGATAAAGGTACTTACACCGTAACAGTTACGGACGGAAATACTTGTATCTCAACGGCAACAGTTGCAGTGACCGTAGTAACAGCCCTAACCGTAACGCCATCAAGCAACAGCCCAGTTTGTGTAGGAACAAGATTAGAATTAACAATCATGGGCGGAACGGGAGCAACTTATTTATGGACAAGTCCAAAAGGAGTGAACACAAACGTTCAAAATCCATTTACACTCAATGCTTCATTGGAAGATAAAGGAATCTGGACGGTAGCTGTTCAAAATGCGGATGGTTGTAAAGGTTCTGGTTCTGTGACAATTGATGTAAAACCTGCCTTAACGGGTGTGACGGCAACAGCTTCTGCCCCTGGATGCACGGGAGATAATATTTCATTGACTTCATCACCAGCAGGTGCAAAGAGTTACGAATGGTCTGGAACGCCATTGTTTACTTCAAGTGTACAAAATCCAACTATTGAAAAAGCTACGGCAAATTATTATACATTCACCGTGAAAGTTACGAATGTTGATGGTTGTATTGCCACTGCAACGGCTTCAACGGCAATTTATACCGCCCCAGCAGCAACGGCAACCGCAAATTCGCCAGTGTGTTTTGGAAGTGTAATTAACTTGAGAGTAACAACCAGCGGAACAAAATTCTATTGGTCGGGTCCAAATAACTATACGAATTCAACGCAAATGCCTTCAATATTGAATGCAAAGACAATTAATGATGGAGTTTATACGGTAGTTGTAACGAATACAAATTCATGTAATGTAACTTCAACGGTGAGAGTTATCGTTAATTCTCAATTGAGTGGAGCAAATGATTTATCAATTTGCCAACCAATTTCAACGGCTCAATTGACGGTAATTTCAGAAGCAACTTGGTCAGCAGATGGAACAAACCCTGCCACTGCAACGGTTGATGCTTACGGAAAAGCAAGCGGAATGACCATTAACGGGACGTATGTATTCACAATCACAAATGTAGGAGGTTGCAAAGACACGGTGAAAGTATTTAGAAATGAGAAATTAGATGCGGGTAACGATGTAGTGATTTGTTCACCAAAGTCCACCGCAAAGTTATTGAAATTGAACACGGGTCAAACTTGGAAGTATTTTGCTAACGGTTCAACTTTACCAACTCCAACGATTGATGTAAACGGAAATGTTGCAAACATAACCCAAGATGGAAGTTATTTATTTATTTTAGAGCAAGAAGGAGTAACGTATTGTATTGATACTGTGGAAGTTACTCGTAAGCCTTCGCCAATGGCAGGAAATGACCAAACAGTGAAAACGGGCAGCGGAATTTGTGAACCATTGAAAACGGCAAAATTACAAGCCGCAACAATAGGTCAAACTTGGTCAGTTGCTTCAAATAGTGTTGGTTTTGGAACTGTAGCGATTGATGCAAGCGGAACAATTACTAAAATGGAAACAAACGGAGTTTATACTTTTGTTTTGACGCAAGGTGAATGTACAGATTCGGTGAAAGTTGAAAGAATTGCAAAACCAATTGCGGGACCAGATGTTGAAATTTGCTCGGATATAAAAACCGTAAAATTGCCAAATGCTCCAACCGATATGACCTGGTCAAGTATCGCCACAAATCCGGCGGGAACATTAATTAACGCAACAACGGGTGCGGTAACAGGTTTGACAACTGCGGGAGAATACAAATTTATCTTGAAAAACTTAGGTAGGTGTACTGATACGGTTTCAGTCAAAACCAAAGTAATTCCAACGTTTAATGTGAATGCAGTGCAAGCAACTTGTACAATTGGAGCAGCAAATCCAGATGCAAAATTGATAGTTTTGAGTACGGATATTACCGCAACTTACGATTACACAGAAGGCTTAACGTACACAGGAACAAAATCTTTTGCTACGGGAACTGCCATTGCAATACCTGTAACTGGTTTAACAAATCCAACGGCAGATAGAAATTACACAGTGAGAGTTTTCAATAGCACAGGATGTTATACCGACAAAACTATAATCTTGAAAATAAGAGTTTGCGAGTGCAAAGCGGATGTTTGTTTACCGTATTCATTCAGAAAGACAAAATAAAATGTAGCTTGATTCACTTGAATCGTGCATAAAGATAATAAAAAACAAAGTAAGGAATAGATTGCGGAAAGCATAGAACCACTGGTTCTATGCTTTTTTGTTTCAATAAGAATTAAGTAATTTTACTTTACCAAACATCGAACAACAAACATCGAATCATAAATGGACGTTTCCATCATCATCATCAATTATAAATCTGCCGAATTAACGGTTAATTGCATTGCATCCATAAAACAATTTACTTCTGGAATAATGTATGAAATTGTGGTTGTTGATAATTTTTCAGAAGATAATTCAGAAGAAATAATTAAAAATTCTCATTCAGAAATTGTTTGGGTTCAAACGGGTTATAATGCAGGATTTAGTCGAGGAAATAATGCTGGATTTAACGTTGCAAAAGGAGATTTTTTATTATTATTAAATGCCGATACTTTACTGTTTGAAAATACTATTGCTCTGACATTCAATCGTTTACGAAAACGAAAAGACATTTCAGTAATCGCTGGATTTCAACTTTTTCCCGATATGAGTCCAATGCCGTATTTCAGAAATAGAAATGAGTTTAGAAAATTTTTATACGTTGTTCCAAATCGTTTTAGCCATTATTTAGATAAAATTTTTCCTGAACCCCAATTCCAAGACCCAAACCAAGCGGAACTTCCTTGTGGTGCTTTTATGATGGTTAGTCGTGAAAGCATCAATAAAGTAGGGGCAATGGACGAAGATTTTTTTATGTACGCCGAAGATTTTGAATGGGCTTCCAGACTCAGAAAAGTAGGTAAATTGTGTTATTTTGAGGATATTAGATTTATCCACCTCGAAAAACCTTCTCCTTTCCGTAGAACAAATATTACTCCAATCAACAAATTTGGAACGCAAATGCAAGTCTCTAATCTCCTCTGGATTCGGAAAGAGTACGGTATTTTACCTTATTTATTCCTAATTTTTCATTATGTAACTTTAGCAATCTTCTTTTACGTATGGAAAATTACGGTCAATATTTTGAAGTTAAGAAATCCATTTTTTCAATTAAGAAGTCAAAAAATTTTATTTTTAAAAACAAAAGTCTATCTAAAATTCTTCTGGAAAACCTTATGTAAAATAAAAGGCTTCTACAAAATTGCAGAAGCCGATAATGTAGATGTCAATTATCAGTAAATAATTATTGACAGTAATAGAAATTTCCATTACTGTTAATTGATGGTTGAATCTATCCAATTTCTGACATTATCCATCCATTTTTCTTTGGTAAATTTGTT
>JAYVRF010000084.1:0-8365 GCA_043756925.1 Arcicella sp.
TATAGAAAAATCTTGGGTGAAAAGAGAATTGTTTAATCAATGGACTATCAGAATAACCATCATTATTCACATCAACGGCTTTCTGGTCGGTTACACCCACGAAAAGTGTCATGCCCGCCTTACCGTATTTTTGGGCGTAATACGTATTAAAATTGGTCTCTTTTAGATTGCTGCGGTTCAATAAAGTAGTGATTTCGGGCGATTCGGAAGTGGGTGTTTTGGATACAATGTTAATCATCCCTCCAATTGCTCCACCACCGTAAAGCGTTGATACTGAGCCTTTCACCACTTCCACTTGACGTAAATCTAAGGGTGGGATTTGGAGTACGCCTAAGTTCCCTGAAAAACCTTCAAAAAGGGGTATTCCATCCCGCAAGATTTGGGTATATTTTGAATCTAAACCTTGCATACGTATGGCTTGATTGCCATTAGTAGCGGAGGTTTTTTGGATATGAATTATCGAAATATCACCCAAAATACTGGCTACGTTTCCTGGCACAACGGAACTTTCTTCATCCATTTCTTCCTCACCGATTACTTCTACTTTGATGGGTAAATCTTCAATGCGGGAATTGGTACGAGATGCCGTAACAAAGACTTCTTCAATTTCTTGGTGTGAGGAATTCATCTCTATCAAAAATGGCTGCTGTGCATCATTGAGTGGTAGGATTATTTCAAATTCTTTTTCACCATATCCTATAAAAGTTACTTCAAAAATTTGCTTTCCTGGGGGAAGATTTTTAAGTTCAGCGATTCCGTTAAGGTCGGCAGAAGCTCCTACTTTTAGTTTTGTTGTCCACCGTACCGTTGCTCCAATGAGTGCTTCATGAGTCTTAGCATCTTCTATTTTGATTTTTAGGGTTGAAGTTTGGCTAAAAATAGTGGTGCTTGAAAGTAGGAAAATCAGGGTTCTTAAAAATGTATTTTTCATTACTTATTGATTAACTTTTAAGCAAAGATATTGCGGGATTCTGTATAAAATTTGAAGATTTCAAAAAAATAACGCTCGTAGGGTTATCTCCATACGAGAGCCTTTATTTGATATGTTAATGTTTAGAAAAATGCAAAAATAGTTTTTCAACTTATTATCTGGTAAATATACTCGTTTTACATCCGTTTAATAATATTATGAAAACAGGTATTTTTACGCATTTTTTAAACCAGAAAATTGAATAGCTTTGTGGAAACCTTGATTGTTGGCGGACAATCGTTCCCAGTCCTTAAATATTTTTTGGGCTGGGAAAAGAGGTAAAGTTTTATCTTTTTAACATATTTAAATAAAATTGACAAATGGGAAATTTTAACTATCCTATCGACGTTGCCAAGAGAGATGTTGCACGTTGGAGACAAACTTGTAAAATAAATGGATTTGCTGTAAAAAAAGCCGAACTGCGTGAAGTGATGGACTCCAGCGATATGGAAGATATGACTTGTTATTTTGGCTTAGATGAGACAGGAGCAATGAAGATGTTTTTGGTAGCTGATAGTTCAGTCAAACCTGTGGATACTAATAAATTGAGAGATAGTGCGGATGAATATGTGTATGACTTTACAAGCCCGTGTCCACCTACTTGTGATGAAAATAGTCCTTTAAATTAGTGAGAATCAACTTTCAATATTAAGGTTTAGTTTTCTAATTCCTGACTTGAATATTAAACAATAAAATATATCAATTACTTTAGTTTTAACTTCTTGCTTTAAAAATTATCGCCTAACACATATAGTCTTATGACTCTTGAATCACTATCCAATTTTATTGTTCAGTATACTTCATGGGTTGTACCAATACCTTTGATTATTGGGCTAAACAGAAAAAAATATTTGAATTATGAGTTGAGAGTAATAATTTATTTTCTTGGTAATAGTGTAGTTTTCGAGTTTATTTCTAAAACAATGCAGATTTATAAAATTCCTAATTTATACCTTTTTCATATTTATGTTTTAACAGAATTTTTATTCATTTCATGGTTCTATTTTGAAATCTTCAAAAAATATATCTCTCCTAAAATTATTCCAACAGTCTTTGTTATTTTTATCATTTTTTCTTTAATTGATACCTTTGTTTGGCATAATCCATTTACCTTTAATTCCTATGCCAAGACTTTGGAATGTATCATTATTGTAAGCTATACAGTTTTTTATCTGTATAAAACCTTCGATGAATTTCAGGATGAAGATCCTTCTGATACTCCTGTTTTTTGGATAAATGCGGGGTTTCTTTTTTACTTTTCGGGTTGTTTATTCCTCTTTACTTTTAGTAATTTTATTCTCACTCAAGGCAAACCAATGGGCATGGTTGTTTGGGCTATTCACGCTTTTTTTATCATTATTATGTACTCTCTCATTTCTGTAGGTTTGTGGAAATCTAAAAAACTGTAATGCCGTTAAATAGAATTCACCTAAAATTCTTTGTTTAATCAGAATATTCTCCTAATTTCATGTTCTTAGAGGGTAATTATAAATGACCACCCAATTATCCAAAACAATCAACGAATCACTGACACAAAGAATGCCTTCACAAATAGACGTTTATATTCTGTTGTTTGGCGGAACGCTTTTGATGTTCTTGCTGGCGGGAATGTTGTTGTTTTTTGTTTCATCCTATCAAAAAAGATTACTCCGTAATAAAGCCGATGTAGAGAAAATGAAAGTGCGACATCAGCTCGATCTTTTCCAAAGTAGTATTGATGCTATGGAAGACGAACGTCGCAGGGTTTCTCGTGACCTTCATGACGAAATCGGAGCAGCTCTTTCGGTACTTCGTTTACAGGTTGGTCAGATGACGCTTAATAAAGATTTTAATCCAGAAAATACGCAAAATCTAATTGTTGGTAGCAAACAATTGATTGATAATACCATCGAAAACGTTAGGCGGATTTCCAACGATATGCTGCCCAGTGGCTTGGAAGAGTTTGGGTTAAAATATGCAATTGAGTCGCTTTGTGATAAAGTTGAGAGCGTTTCACAGTTGGTTATTTTCCTCAATATTAACGGTTTAGAACGTTTGGAAAACAGATTAGAATTGAGCCTATACCGTATCTTGCAAGAACTTTTGAACAATACGCTTAAGCATGCTAATGCTACGGAGGTAAAAATTAGCTTTACAACTGATAATCAACAACTTATCATTAATTATCAAGATAATGGACAAGGTTTTGACCTCGAAAAATTGAGTAAAAGGGGTTTAGGATTAAAAAATATTGAAAGCCGAGTGAGTATGATTCATGGGAAAATGGAGTATAAAACTAACCTTGACAAAGGAATGGGAGTTGTTTTAAGGGTGAAAAGTCAAGGGTGAACGGTTTTGTACGAAATAAAACATTATTTTCGTAATTTTTGCTATTTATAAATCTCTAAATTTTAAACAAAATGTATCTCTTAAAAACTAACTTATACTATGAAAACGATTACAATTGCCATTGCCGACGACCAAATGTTGTTCCGCCGTGGCATGGCAGCAATTATCAACAGTTTCGAGGGCATGACGGTGGTCTGCGAAACGGATAATGGTCGCAAACTACTCACATTTTTGGAAACTACTACTCAAAAAACCGATGTCATTTTGATGGATTTATCAATGCCCGAACTCAACGGAATTGATACAATGAAAATTCTCCACGAAAAATATCCCGACCAAAAAGTTATTATTCTTTCAATTCACAATGAGGAAAAATTTGTGGTTCACCTCATTGAATTAGGAGCGAATGCCTACCTTTTTAAAAATTCCGAACCCAAAGATGTTGAAAATGCCATTAGAGGTGTAGTTGAGAAGGGTTTTTATTTCAGTGAAAGTCTGATGATGACTTTTCAGAAAAGATTAAATAATAAAAAAACGCACGTTTCAGTCCATGATAATATTCCTATTGTACTGACTACCAGAGAGGTAGAAGTATTAAATGAGATTTGCCAAGAATTGACAGCTCAGGAAATTGCAGAAAAACTTTTCATCAGCGTCAGAACGGTGGACGGACACCGTAATAATCTGTTGGAAAAAACGGGAGCCAGAAACACTGCGGGGTTGGTGATATTTGCGATTAAGAATAATCTGGTGAACCCTGGTGTTTTATTGTAAAATTTTCTACCTCTGCCAATTTGACATCCCAACCTCTAATGGAATCTTTTTTGCACGCTAATCATTCATCAAAAATAATTCAGTTTTAAGCTAATTAATGACAAAATGACTATGCAAGAGAAAGGTAATATCTCGATTCATACCGAGAACATTTTTCCAATTATTAAAAAATTCCTTTATTCCGACCACGAAATTTTTCTGCGAGAATTGGTATCAAATGCCGTGGATGCTTCCCAAAAAATTAAGCGTTTAGCTTCTATCGGTGAATATTCTGGCGAATTGGGCGAGTTGAAGGTGAAAGTTTCTTTCGATAAAGAAGCAAAAACAATCACAATTTCGGATAACGGTTTGGGAATGACCGCCGAGGAAATCAAAAAATACATTAACCAAATTGCATTTTCGGGAGCAACCGAATTCGTAGAAAAATACAAAGATAAAGGTGACGAAAAAGCCATTATTGGACATTTTGGTTTGGGCTTTTATTCTGCCTTTATGGTGGCTGAAAGGGTAGATATTATTTCACAATCTTACCAGGAAAATACGCAAGCCGTGATGTGGACTTGTGATGGTTCGACCGAGTTTGAAATCACTGATGCAACCCGTGAATCTCGTGGTTCAGACATCGTGCTACATATTGCCGAAGATTCTTTGGAATTTTTAGAAGAGTTCAGAATCAAGCAAGTATTGGATAAATATTGCAAATTCCTTCCGATTGAGATTGAGTTTGGTGTGGGCGAAGAAGCTAAAATCATCAACAATCCCGCTCCCATTTGGACAAAATCCCCTAATGATTTAACGGATGAAGACTACCTGAAATTCTACGAAGAATTATATCCCTATACAGAAAAGCCTTTGTTCTGGATTCATTTGAATGTGGACTATCCTTTCAACTTGACGGGGATTTTATACTTCCCAAAAGTAAAAAACGAATTACAGCTTCAACGGGAAAAAATACAATTATACAGCCGACAAGTTTTTATTACGGATGAAGTAAAAGACATCGTTCCAGAGTTTTTGATGTTGTTGCATGGCGTGATTGATTCGCCCGATATTCCTTTAAACGTTTCTCGGAGTTTCTTGCAAGCAGATAGCAATGTGAAAAAGATTAATTCTTACATTACTAAGAAAGTTGCGGACAAATTAGGTGATTTGTTCAAGGCTGACCGTGCGGGTTTCGAGGCAAAATTCGAGAATATTGGAATGTTTGTGAAATACGGAATGATTTCGGATGATAAATTCTACGACCGTGCCAAGGATTATTGTTTAGTCCAAAACGTGGACGGAAAGTATTTTACGTTGAATGAATACGCTGAATTTGCCCAAGAGAATCAA
This sequence comes from Arcicella sp., assembly GCA_043756925.1. Lineage (GTDB taxonomy): Bacteria > Bacteroidota > Bacteroidia > Cytophagales > Spirosomataceae > Arcicella. Next base: position 5,405 of record JAYVRF010000084.1, read on the forward strand.
AAAGATAAAAGTGATGATGTTGTTTATCTTTATACTAATGATGCTTTATCGCAAGACGGATTTATTCAGTCTGCCAAAAAAAGGGGTTATGATGTCCTGAAATTGGATTCGGTTTTAGACAGTCATTTTATCAATATGTTGGAAAGCAAATTGGTAAAAACGAACTTAAAACGAGTGGATTCGGACACGGTTGAGAAATTGATTGATAAAGGAATTGCCGTGGACACTATTCTATCAGATTCTGAAAAAGAGACCGTAAAAAAGGTATTTGATGAGGTAATTAATGACACCACAAAAGTAGTCAGTTTAGAACCGATGCCCGCCGATGAAATGCCAGCGGTAATAACGCAAAATGAGTTTATGCGTAGAATGAGCGATATGTCTCGTGCGGGCGGTGGCGGAATGAATATGTTTGGAAATATGCCCAACAACTACATTGTTTCGGTGAATGCCAATCATCCAACCATAAGCAAAATTTTGAAATCAACCGATGCGGTGGAGCAAAAGAAATTGGCAAAACAGATTTATGATTTGGCTCTTTTATCACAAAATATGCTCACTGGAGCAGATTTGACAGCATTCATTCAGCGGACTTCTTTGAGTTTGTAGTTATGATGTTGGCACACAGATGACGCTTATTGGGGGGATTTACGCAGATTTTTTTTCACAAAAAAGCCTTTCAAAATCAAATTTGAAAGGCTTTTTTGTTTGCTATTTTGCTCGTTAGCATTTACTAAAACTACTTATGAGCAATCGCTCTAATCAATCTAATTCCATTCAAATCTTCAACCTCTTTCACATTTTCGGGTGAAATGATTCCTCTCTTTATCCAGTTCGTAACTACGTGTGTATCAACGTTAAACATATCTGCGTAACGCTTAATCGTAACCCATTCGCCCAGCATATAGTCCTTACCGTCTAAATGCAAGAATTTTTCTGCCTGATTAATCACTGCATCACTTCTTTGAAGGATTGCCTGAATATCTATTTTTTCTTCTACTAATTCCATGTCCTTATTGGTTATTGATTATTTTTTCTTTTCGAGTTCTTCAATTAATTTAGTCAGGAGCGAAATTTTATCTAAAAATAAATTGATTTCATCTTCACTAAATAAATGCTGTAAATTGGTAAGATGTGTTTTCAAAAATGCTCTTTCCATGATTGCATTCTTCAAAACTTGTTCTCTCATCATTGTGGATTGGTAAATAGTTTCTGAACAAATATATAAACTGTTTCGTTAGGGAACACATTAAAAAACAAAAATGCCTCGCATCACGAGGCATTTTTGTAAACTATTCACCTAACCTAAAAAACTAAAATGAAAATATTTTGAGCTATGAAATATGAAGTATGAGATATGAAATTTCTTCACCCATTTCATATCTCATATTTCCAATCTTATATCTACTAATCCTATTTTACAGACAGAATCCTAAACTCGGTTCTGCGGTTTTCTTGATGTTGTTTTTCGTTGCATTGTACACCGTCCACACATTCGTTGGAAGGCTCGCTTTCGCCATAACCATTTGATACTAAACGACTTGCATCAATCCCCCTTTGTGTCAAATAATCCACAACGGCTCTGGCTCTGTTGTCCGACAGTTGCATATTGTAAGTATCGCTTGAACGAGCATCCGTGTGTGAACGTATTTCTACTTTCATATCGGGATATTTTTTCAATAAAGGCAAAACCGTTCTGTCCAACTCTTTGGCGGCATCCTTACGGATGAAAAATTTATCTAAATCGTAATAAATGTTGTTTAGTTTGAAAATATCACCTTCGCCATACATTCCCTGTATATTTTGGTATTGTGCTGGATTTTTGCCACTCACTTTCCCGAAGGTTTCGTTATTGGTGGCGTACTTATCTTTCTGAGCCGTTAATTTGTGTTCAGCCCCTGGTTTCACTTCAAATTCATACCCACCGTCTTTCCCCGTTACTACTGTCTGCGAGGTCTTATCTTTCTGATTTTCAAGCGTTACTGCTACTCCTGAAATTGGCGTTTGATTCAATTCAGACTTCACAACTCCCTTCAAAACGGAAGTATTTGATTTGTCTAAATATATCTCCAAAGTGGTTTTTTGCCCCGTTGTACTTTTGGTTGAATAGTTAATTGAATTCATCTGATAACCTTCTTTGATGGCTCTGAATTCATATTCTGATTCTGCCTGCAAACAAATTGAAGTCGAACCGTCTAAACCTGTAACTTTCAAATCTTGATTTTCACCGTTGATTATACTTCTGATGTCCACATTTTCCAAGGGTGTTTTCGTTATGGCATCATATACAATTACGTTCAAAGGACGACATTCACGTCTAAAACTATAAATATTATCATCGTGTACACCTCTTTTACGATTGGATGAAAAGAAGCCTGTATTACGTCCTGAGTCAGTAATTAAACCAAAATCGTCTTTTTCAGAGTTCAAGGGAGCTCCTAAATTTTGTACGCCTTTGAGGGCTACGTCTCCCTTCATTTCGGCATAAAAAAGGTCGAGACCTCCCAAGCCTTCATGTCCGTCTGAAGAGAAATATAAGTTGCCGTTCTCATCAACATAGGGGAACATTTCGTTACCTTCGGTGTTTACTTCTTTTCCCAAATTTACGGGTGTACCCCAGCTTCCTCCGTTGTATTCTACGATGTATAAATCCGTTCCACCGTAGCCTCCTGGCATATCCGATACAAAATACATCTTGGTATTATCGGGCGTTAGGGCAGGGTGTCCGCAAGAATATTCGTCTGAATTAAAAGGTAATTCTTTTACATTTCCCCAAGCATCTTTCACTAAATCTGCCGAATACAATTTTAAACGATTTGTACCATCCTTTGATTCTCTGGCACGTCCCTTATTATAGTTATTTCTGGTTAAAACCACCTTTTGCTCATCCTTGAAAAACGTCATCGGACCTTCATGATATTTAGTATTTAGGGTTCGACTAAATTCTTCAATTTTCGTTAA
>JAYVRF010000085.1:0-30207 GCA_043756925.1 Arcicella sp.
CCGAAATACAATCACTCAAAGTTTTGCGTAAATCCGTTAAAAACCGATTGCTCGCTTCCCGATTTTCAATTATTTTCCCTGTTAAAATCGGTAAATAAAGCAAAGGGTCATAGCCACGACGTTTCTTAAATTCGTCTTCAAACTTATCCGACCAATTCATGCCCCCCGCTTCAAAACTATCCGTTTGTAAATATTTTAAAGTTCTGCCCGCCTTATTACCAATCATTTTTAACAAAGGCTCAACGTTGGTATCCCAATAGCGATTGAAATGTTTTTCGCTGGTATAATCAATCACTAAACCTTGCCATTTACCACTCGAAGTGGAAACATCTCTGCCCGTTGCAGAATAGCCAAAACGAATAATTGTCCAGTTTCCCTCAGGAGCATTCCAGTTTAAAACCCCGTTTTTTACGTCATTTGAAAGGTCTAAAACTTGTGATAATTTGGCATCTTCTTCTCCTTCTGTGGCGGTGGTATCGGTTAAAAGTGGGCGAGTTTCGGGGACAGACCAACCCACTTCTTGGGTTGCGGCTTTATTTTCAAAATCCCTAATTTTTAGGCGATTAGGTGTATTTTTTGTGGGAATTGCTAACACGGCAATATCTTGGTAAAAACCTTCGAGTCCTTTGGGTTGAGGTAGAACTTGCTGGATATTATTACCGCCTTTTACCTTTATTTCAGCGAAAACTACTTGTTTGGCAGCTTCGGCGGGAGTGATGTCGGGACCACCTAAATTCCAACCACTTTGAATTCTTAATGACATCACCAAACCCAATCTATCGGCTTCGTTGATGGCGTGTAAATATAATGCTCGCCAATCAGGCGAACCCCACAAGGGTCCTTCTTGAACGTCACCGTTGCCCCTTTGATTTTGTCCGCCAGCATCAAAAATACACGCCCCGCTGAATCCTTTGGCTTTCATTTCTTCTAAATCTCTGGTGATTGCTTCTTTGGTCACATTACCATTGAGCCACCACCACCAACAGCGAATTCCGTACTGTGAAGACGGATTTTGAAAAGTTTTATCGGAAATTTGGGCTGATGCGTAATGGCAAAAGAAAAGGAAAAGGAATGTTTTGAAGATTGATTTCATGGTTTATGGATTGATGTTGTTTCATCTCAACGATGTCATGGAAAGATTGATAGGGTATTCGACGAATTAATTATAGGAGAATCAACAAACGCTATTTTGTAATCTGCGTCTCCCCATTTGAACCCCTCGACCCTTCTTGATTTAGATAGCCAACGTAACCAAAAATCAAAACTGACTTGTCTTTCGGAACAGAAAGTTTGAAACTTCCAGCACCATCCGTTGACATTCCAGTAGTTGTGCCTTTTATGGCAACGTTTACCCCTGGCAAGCCTTGATTGCGTTCTGAATCGGTTACTCTACCAGTCAGAAATTGCTGGGCAAAAGTATTTGTGCTAAACAACATCATTAGTATTAAGCACTTGACTAATATTTTGTGAGTATTTTTAGTCAGTAGTAATTTTTTTCTCATCTTTATCGGAATTTATATCGCAAATTGCTTTTCAATCTGGTTTTGAATCGGAGTTTTATTTTTCAAGAATTTTTAAGCTAAAGATGAGTTATAATCCATCCGAGGTTCGGAAAAGGAGAAACCGTAATTAGAGGTAATTATCATGGACCATCAGCTTTAGAAATGCAACAATTAATTGAAGATATAAAGATTTTGGAAGCTGATGAATGATAATATGTCCGTAATAATTTTTGAAAATTCAGTATCCTCGCAAATAAATTCTCTTAACATTAATTTAACATACTGTTAATCAAACCTTAACCGACTCGTAACATTGAGGTAAAAGTGGCTGCCTAATTTTGCACCATCAAAAAACCAATATGATAATGCAAAGATTAATCAATACAATTTTATTTCTAATCGCTTCAATCGCCTTCACTTACGCCCAAGAGGGAACACTCAGAGGAACCATCAAAGATACCAAATCAAAGGAAGACTTAGTGGGTGCAACAGTATTTATTGAAGGCTTAAACAAAGGAACGGCTGCCGATATTAACGGTTTCTTCTCAATTAGTCGTGTTCCCACAGGAAATTATAAATTAAAAATTTCTTTCGTAGGTTATAAAACCAAGTTTGTTGAAAACGTTAAAGTTTTAGCCGACCAAGTAACAGAGGTAAACACTTCTATAGAAGAAGAAGGGGCAACGTTAAATGAAGTGAAAGTAATTGGTCAAAAACTAACCAATACCGAAGTTTCCGTTATTTCTGAAATTAGAGCATCTCAACAAATTGTGAGTGGAATTTCTTCGGCCCAAATTAGCAAAACGCTCGATAGAACTGCCGCTGAGGTAGTTAAAAGAGTTCCTGGCGTAACTATTTTCGGTGATAGATTCATCAATATTCGTGGATTAAATGAGCGTTATAATACCGTCATGTTGAACAATACTTTTACGCCAAGTATGGAGTCTGATATTCGTTCTTTTTCATTCGATATTATACCTTCTAATCAAATTGACCGCATTTTAGTCTACAAATCTCCCGCCGCAGAATTACCTGGCGAATTTGCGGGTGGTGTTGTTAAAATCTTCACAAAAACGATACCAGAGCAAAATAGCTTGACGATTGATTATGGAACTTCCTTCCGTGATGGCACAACAGGTAAAGATTTCTTTGTCCCACAATCTGGAAATTTGGCTTGGACTGGTTTCAACGAAGGATTTAGTGATTTACCAAAATATTTCCCCTCTACTGACGAGTTGAAGAACATTGCGTTAACCAATCCTCAACGTTTGCAGCAAGTGGGTCAATCCTTGAAAAATTCATGGACTCCTGAACAATCAACTGCCATTCCTGACCAACGACTTGCCATTACAGGTGCTTTCAAAAAGGATATTGGTGGCGTTAGAATTGGTAATGTAACGGCAATTAATTATTCTAACACACGCACCAATTTCTTGAAATTGCAAAATGATTTTGGTTACTCTACGATCGAAAAGACAGGCAAAGCCGATGAAATCTCGGTCTTTAATGATCAACAATATACCAATGCTATCAGAGTGGGAATTCTGCACAATTGGGCGGTGAGGTTAAATGATAATCATATAATTGAAATCAAGAACTTATACAACCAGTTAAGCAATTTACAATTCATTGAACGAAATGGTTTTGAGAACGGAGCAATCTGGAAAATTGAATCTTTCAACCAAAATTATCGTGGAATTTACACGGGTCAATTGATAGGAAAACATAATTTCAACGAAGGTAAAACCAAGCTTGATTGGGTAGCTGGATATAATCAATCTTATAATCAATTACCTGATTATAAACGTTTTAGGTATGATTCAGACGGAAAACTCTTAATACCACAGGGGGCAGTTCAGACTTTCAACTTGGGTAGAACCAATATCGTTTTGGATGAAAAAGCCTTGACGGGTGGAGTGAATTTAGTACAAAAATTGATGCTCAAAAAAGGTGCTACAGAAAGTGAAAGCCAAGAATTAGAAGTGAAAACGGGTATTTATTACGAACAAAAAGACCGTACTTTTAATGCTCGAAATTTGGGTTATGTACAAGCCAAAAGTTCATTATTTAACATAGGTACATTACCGATTGACCAGATTTTTGCCCCTCAGAATATTAACACTACTAATGGTGTGAAGATTGACGAACAGACCAATAAAAGTGATGCCTACACCGCCAGCAATAATCTCTTGGCTTTTTACGCCTCGGGTAATTATTCTTTATCCAAGAAATTCAATGTGATTGCGGGTGTGAGAATTGAGAATAATGTTCAGAAATTGAATGGGTTTGATAACCGTGATGGCAAACCTGTAAGTCCAGTGTTAGATATAATGAGTGTTTTGCCCTCCGTAAATATGACGTATAATTTCTCAGAAAAATCTTTGCTAAGATTGGCTTATGGGAAAACTTTAAACCGTCCTGAATTTCGTGAGATTGCTCCGTTTACATTTTATGATTTTGTGTTGAATAGAGTAATAACGGGTAATCCTGATTTGAAAAACGCTAAGATTGATAATTTTGATTTGCGTTACGAATTTTACCCAACACCTTCGGAAATTATTAGTATTGCGGCTTTCTATAAGAACTTTACCACTCCCATTGAAGTAGTTTTTACGAGTGCTGCTAATCCCAACGTATCATTTGCCAATGCCCAATCTGCATACAGCACGGGTGTTGAGTTAGAAGTTCGTAAATCTTTGGAAGCCATGTCGAGCAATTCAATTCTTAAAAATATGAGTTTATTGTTTAATGCCACATTGATTTACAGCAGAGTAAGATTGAGCCAAGACATTGCCAATACCCAGTCTGATAATCGTCCCTTGCAAGGACAATCGCCTTACGTAATCAATGGAGGATTAAATTACAATAATCAAAAATCAAGACTTCAAATTAACCTTTTGTATAACGTAATTGGGAAACGTATTTATGCCGTAGGTAATAATTTTGGGGCATTATACCCAGACTGGTACGAAATGCCACGTAATATTGTGGATTTAACTTTTTCAAAAGGAATCGCCAAAAACCTAATTATAAAAGGTGGAATCACGGATATTCTAAACCAAAAAGCCTTGATTTTACAGGATGGAAACCAAGATAAAACGTATGATTCTAACAGTGACCAAACCATCCAATCGTTCCGCCCTGGCAGTGTTTATTCATTAGGAGTTGTTTACACATTTCAAAAAAAATGACAAGAATTAATAAAACCGTAATCTAAAATTAAAAATGAAATTTACTCACATGAAAGCTACCAAAGCACTCACTCTACTCCTTTCGATGGCATTGATGTTCAATGCCTGTAAGAAAGACGAAGAAGTATTACCCGCTCCAACCGTTGTAACTTCTGGAACATTGGCAGGAACAGTTGGGACGAAAGTACAAATAATAGCGACAATCAACGCCCCAGGTGGAATTAAGCAAGTGAATGTGTTGAAAAATGGTGCGGCTTTTGATGCCATCACTGGAACTGGACAAACCACATTAACTTACACAAAGGAATATACGATTGAAAATTTGCCAGCGGGTTCAACCGTGAACTTTACGGTTCAAGTGGTTGATAATAAAAACCAAACTTCAACTTTAACAACCATTCCAGTAACGATTTCAGCAGTTCCAGCAAAACAAATTGTGGTAGTGCCAGCAGGTAGTTTACCAGCAGGAAATGTTACGTGGACATCCGATAAAATCTATGAGTTAGTTGGGTTTGTTCGGGTTGGTGAAGAAGCCGTTAGGGGAACAATCACCAAGAGGACCGTTCTGACAATTCAAGCAGGAACTTTAATTATTGGCGATAGAGCCTCAAAAGGCACTCTGATTGTGCAACGGGGAAGCCAAATTATTGCCAACGGAACAGCAACTAATCCAATCGTGATGACTTCGGAAAGAGCCATTGGCGAGCGTGAGGCAGGCGATTGGGGTGGATTAGTAATTTGTGGTCAAGCACCTAATAACTTAGTGGAAGCCGACCGTGAATTAGAAGGTGGCTACGGCGGATTTCATGGTGGCACAGACGTTGCCGATAACTCAGGTTCATATAAGTACGTACGAGTTGAATTTGCGGGTATTCCCATTAACCCAAACCAAGAAGTAAATTCATGGACATTTGGTTCAGTGGGTTCAGCTACGATGGTTGATTACGTTCAAGCCTCTTTTGGTTTGGATGATTCATATGAATGGTTTGGTGGAACTGTTAATTGCGAGCACATGATTGCCTACAAAGGCTTGGACGATGATTTTGATACGGATAATGGTTACTCTGGATATGTTCAATACGGAATCGGTATTCGTGGAACAACTCAAGCGGATCAATCTGGTTCAAATGGTTTTGAGTGCGATAATAATGCCCAAGGAACAGCCTTAACTCCTTTTACCTCCGCAATATTTGCTAATATGACAATTATTGGGGCAAAGGGTGCGAGGGAGACTTCAATTAGTCCGCAGTTTCAGCATGGTGCTCAATTGAGACGAAATAACAAGCAGAAAATTTATAACACATTTATTACTGGCTACCCTTGGGGAATATATATCGATAGTCAATTGGGAACTGCTAATGCTAATGCTGATAGAGGTGAAATTGATTTACAAAATGTTGTTTTATCAGGCATTGAAGCTTGGGGAGATAATTTCTGGGGAACAGGTGGTACAATAACCTACAATCCAAGGGGTGTACCTGTTCGTGAAAATGAAGCAAATACTGCTGCAACAGCTATTTTAATTGGTACAAGAAAACCAATGGCATGGTTTACAAGCCTAAAAGGAAATAAAATTGTGGATAATCGTAAAGCCACAGGGTTGAATGATAACCTTTGGGCAGTAGGAAAGCCAACTTTTGTTTTGGGAACTGGATCAGATTTATTAAACGCTCCAATTCCAACATTACCCGCATTTTTTGATAAAACTGACTACGTTGGTGCTTTTAAAGATGTGGATTGGACAACTGGTTGGTCAGAATTTAGTCCCCAGAGTGTTTTGTATATTAAGTAAAGATATAAATGCGGAAGTTGTCTTTTTGAAGGACAACTTCCGTAAAATACCAATATGAAAAAAATATTAATTATTTTAATTGTAGTTTTTTTTACTGCTTGCAACTCAAAAAAATACCAAGCAAGCGACTATTTTACTGATAATCAACGAGATAGCCTTTTGACAGACATCATTACTTATATTTACATAAATGCCCCACAAGCAACCAACAAAACAAAATTTCAACCTAAATTCAGAAGTTTCTACGCCAAAAGTCTTTCAGCGTTTAACCTCCAAAACTATTACCAATCCAAAGATGGTTGGAATTATTTTTTCCTGATTCGTCCTGTAGGAGTAAGTCCAAAATTTAGAAGAGGGGTTTTGGGTAAGTTTAAATTAAAGGAAAATTCTTTAATACCTACTGATTTTGAAGAAATAGCGAATACACCACATTTAGAAGAAGAAGTTGTGAAAAAGCGAGGCAAATATTTATTCCAAGAATTGATAAAAAATGGCAATTTAGATAAGCAAATTCCCATGAAACAATACATCGAATGGCCCGATAAACATTTGGCTTACGATAAAAAACTAAATGAATGGATTACGATTAAACCGTATTGATGGAGTTCCTCTCTGTTTCGGCAGGGAGAAAGTCCAACTGGATTTTCATATTGGTGTAATAAAGTAAAAGCCGAGACTCGTAGTCTTGGCTTTTCTGATTTGATAAAAATAATTCTATTTTCTTCACTTAAAATCTTATATGTTACTAAATAATTAACTTTTCGTATTGTATAGATTCTCTAATCCTGCCATTGATAGTACTTCAATTTCAACCATTTTTAAACTTTAATTCTTCTCTTCATGCAACAAATTTCCACAAATTTCAGATTTGTGATGGCATTACTTTTTGTATTTGCCGTTTCTACTAAATTCCTTCTCGCAGGTAACAACGTCTTCCGTTAATGGAATCGTTATGGGCGAAAAAGGCGAAGGTTTGCCAGGTGCGAACGGCTTACAGTTTTTTTCGTAACCAAGGTTTAACGGGTTCAAAAGTGAAAGGTGCTGATATTTTTGTGCCAGATTTAAGCCAATTCCAAGCAGGTTTTTCATTAGGTGGAAAAATTGTTCAAGACAAATTATTCTTCTTTGTAAACCTCGAAATTGACCGTCGTTCAGATTTAGGTTCAAGTTTCTTGGCGGCTCGTTCGGGTTTGTCAGGTTCAAATATTTCGAGAGTAACAGCGGCTGATTTAGACTTGGTTTCTAATACTTTGAAAGGATTTGGCTACGATGATGCTGGGGCGTATGAAAACTGTACTCATAAGACTAATAACACGAAAGGTATTTTCAAATTAGATTGGAACATTAATGCAGTTCATAAATTGACGGCTACCTACAATTTCTTGGATGCGTCAAAAGAAAAACCAGCTAATCCATCGGCGATTGGTCGTAGAGGTCCAGATTTCTTAACCTTGCAATTTTTTAATTCAGGATACAGAATCAACAACAAATTGAACTCATTTATTACCGAATTAAAATCGAATTTCTCGAACAAATTTTCTAATAAATTGCAGTTGGGCTATGCTTCATTCCGTGATACTCGTGACCAATTCTCATCGCCTTTTCCAACGATTGATATTCAAAAAGATGGCATTTATTACATTTTGGCGGGATATGAGCCGTTCTCAATTAATAACAAATTGAATCAAGACGTTTATCAAATTACGGATAATTTCAACATCTACGCAGGTGACCACACAATTACGTTGGGAGCAAGTTTAGAGAAATTTGAATTTGATAATTCTTTCAATTTAGGAGCTTATGCAGGTGTTTTTGGAGATTATGGTTCATTGGCAGCATTCCAAACAGCGGCAACAAACGGTGGATTAAAGAAAGATACTGATGCGGCAAAGGCAACTTTTGCGACTAATAATGAAAAAAATACGTGGGCTTTGGCGGAAACAAACGTTGGTCAATTAGCATTTTAAGCACAAGACGAATGGCAAGCAAGTAAGAAATTAACCTTGACAGTAGGTTTAAGAATGGACAAGTCCATGTATTTTGATACAAAGGAGAAAATTGAGGAGAATCTTAAAAGAAATGGAGCTTACGACCCAACGATAGTTTATTACGATGAATTCGGAAAACCTACTACTTTTGACCATACTGTTCTTCCTCCGGCAACTCCGTTATTCTCTCCAAGAATAGGATTTAATTTTGATGCAAGAGGTGATAAAACGATACAAATTCGTGGTGAACGGGTTTGTTTACAGGTCGTTTTCCTTTTGTTTGGGTAGGAAACCAGGTAGCAAATCCTAACTTCTTTTTTTATTGCGTAACTGATCCAAATTTCAAAATTATGGTTTAAAATTGCCAACGGGTAAATTAGTGGGTGCTGATACTCGTCCTATTTATCAGGTTTCTGACCGTGCCGATAAATTTGAACCAACCAATGCCTACGTATTCTCAAACACCAATTTAGGCTATTCATTAAACGTATCACTAAAAGCTGAAAAGACTTTTGAGAACGGTTTGAATGCGTTTTTAGGCTATAATTTTACGGATGCAAAGGATGCGGCATCCATTCAAGCGGAGATTTCTTCGGATGCTTATGACCGTAATCCTGCCAATATTCAACATACAAACCGTCCAGTTTTCGGAAATTCAGTTTTCGGGAATCAGCACCGAATTGTGGGTGGTGGTAGTAAGAAATTCTCTTACAGCAATGGCAAAATGGCAACGACTTTCTCATTGTTCTTTGAGTATGATAAAGGTGGTCTTTATAGTTATACTTACGGTGGAGACATCAATAATGATGGTTCGAGTTTGAATGACTTATTATTCATTCCAACAGATTCACAAATTGATGCTATGAAATTCTCTGAAAATTCGGCGGAACAAGCGGCACAAAAAACGGGATTCAAGGCGTACATTGCTCAGGATGAATATTTGAGTGCTAATCGTGGAGTATATGCTGAAAAGTATGCGACTGTTAAGTCCTTGATATTCTAAGTGGGATGTGTCAATTTTCCAAGATTTTGTAGTGGCAAAAGGACATTCAATCCAGTTGAGTTTCACCATGTTGAACGTTGGTAACTTCTTGAATTCTGATTGGGGCATTCGTCAAGTGGCATCCATTACAAGTTTGGTTCAGCCTTTGGGTGTGAGCGTTGCGGGTAGTGTTCCAACTTATTCATTCGACACGGCTCAGAAAAGTACATTTTATACGGATAACGGTCTTTTATCGAGATGGCAAGGACAGGTTGGTTTGAGATATAGATTTTAATGAATTGCTCAACTTCCCGAAAGTTTTAGAACTTTCGGGAAGTTATTTTTTAAGTTTAATATCACCCCAAAAACTCTCTAAACCACTTCCCCGACCACTTCAACGTTCTTTTCTGCGTTTTGAAATCCACGTGAACTAAGCCAAATTTAGGTTTGTAGCCTTCCGTCCATTCAAAATTATCGGTTAAAGTCCAAGCCATGTAGCCATTCACCTTCACGCCTGCTTCTTTGGCCTTTAAAACGTGTTGAAGATAGCTTTTGTAAAAGGCAATCCTTTCTTTATCGTTGATATTTCCTTCTTCTAAGTTATCCTTAAATGCTGCACCATTTTCAGTAATAATTATTTGTTTAATTTCTTGATATTGAGATAGTTGATTCAAAATTTGAAAGATTCCATCGGGAGAAATTTCCCAACCCATATCCGTTAATTCCTTTACATTTCGCTTATGCGGTTTCACTTCCGAAGCACCCAGATAAGGCATCCACCAAGCATTTTGAACCACAATTTTAAAATAATTTTGAATGCCAATAAAGTCAAAATCGAAAGATAGTTTCTCCATGTCGCCATCATGGACATATTTCTTTATCATCTTATTCAAAAACGGCAATTCTTGAACGGGATAACCTAATCCCAAAGAAGGTTCCAAAAACATACGATTCAACAAAGCATCTGTTCGTTTGGCAGCTTGAATATCCGCAGGATTTTGAGAAAATGGCTCGATGAATGAACAGGAAAAAGTAGTACCGATAACAGCCTCTGGAACATTTTTACGAATAATTCTTCCGCCCTCGGCTTGGCACATAGTAGCGTGATGAATAGCGGGCAAGAAGTTACTCATTCCCATTCTTCCAGGAGCATGATACCCCGTCATATAACCCAAACCAATAAATCCCGCAGGCTCGTTGAGAACCATCCAATTTTTTACTTTTCCAGAAAATTCACGAGTAACTACTTCGCAATACGCTGAAAACCAATTAATTATCTCACGATTTGTCCAACCACCACGGTCTTCTAAAGCTTGGGGCAAGTCCCAATGATAAAGCGTTATGAAGGGTTCAAGACCATTTTCTAAACAACAATCTATTACCTGATGATAGAATTCTAAACCCGCAGAATTGACCTTTCCAATGCCATCTGGAAGAATTCTTGACCATGAAATTGAGAAACGAAAGGTGTTGAAGTTGAGGGATTTTGCAATGAGAATATCTTCTTCAAAACGGTGATAAAAATCACAGGCAATTTCAGCGTTTTGACGGTCTTTTATTTTATATCTTTTGTTCGAGAATTTATCCCAAATAGATTCACCTTTCCCATCTAAATTCCATCCACCTTCATTTTGAAAAGAAGCCATTGCCACGCCCCAAACGAAGTCTTCACCGAAAGCACTTTTTGAAAAATTATTGGTTTGAATTTGTGGCTCACTCGTAGCGTTAATTATCTGATTATCTTGCATTTACACGTAAATTTTGTGGGGTGCAAATGTAAATAGTTTTTCTTAGTTTTTAATATTAAATTTTACCCCGTAGGTACAAAACGGAAGTACTCCTTTAAAAGGATGACTTCCTTAAAATATCATTTTAAAATTTTTAGAATCCAAAAGCCCTTCTAAATGACTTAGACAACAAACTCCCTCTTCCTCTCTTAAAAGTATAAATCTCTGCTTCTTTGTGGGTTACTTCTTCAAAATTTTTCAAAAAAATCTGTGGAGTTTGTCCTTGCCAAGTCTTAAAATTTTCACTAATGTTTTGATGGACAGGTAGATAAGAAATAAATCTACTCAAATTAAATTCAGTGTCAGAAATACCCGCTCCAGCCCGCTGACCGTCCCAAGCATTGATTTCTTGTTCAATATGATTGGGAACGGGAACCATCATGATTGGTTTTCCGAGATACATCGCCTCGCAAACCGACTCAAATCCAGCCGTACAAATCAAGCCCGAACATTGCTCCATCATTCGCAAAAACTTCTCAGAATTAACCTGATGAAAGGTCAGATTTTCTCTGAATTGCCACTCATCAATGAATTCTTTGTTATTCCAAAAACAGTGAATTTCCACATCACGATGGTTGGCGTGCCAGTTGATAATGTCTTCACTTAACTTGTGATGCGTAATATAAGCTAAGATGAATGGTTTAGAGGTAGGCATTAATTTCTTGACTTCATCACGGATAAGTGGGGGCGTAACCGCAATACTATGTGCCTTATCGTCAGGCATTTGCACGAAGGAAAGAGCTAACTTTCGAGTGGCGTTCAACCCAGTTAATCTTGTGTTTAGATTCAGTAAAAATCTATCAATATGCTTGTTCGGCAGGGAAATAAACGATTGGTGTAACAAAAGATATTGATGTCCAATACAAACTACTGGAATCGTTGGGCGATAAAATTGGGCGTACAATCCACAAATCATATCGTAGAAATTCACAATCACATCGGGTTGATATTCCTCTACTTTTTTAGCTAAAAACTGAACGCTTTTCCGATATTTTGGCAACTTTTTCATGTGCGTACTAATCGTATCCCAAACTTTTACCGCTTTGGTTTGTCCATAAACCAAACTTGGAGCAGGGAAAGTCTCAATTTTTACAGCAATTTTTTCCTGAAAAAAAGCTGGTAAATTATGCTCATTATCCATCCCAACCAACACAGAACCAACTTGATGTCCCGCTGCGGTTAGAATTTCAAAAAGAGAAATGGCTTGGGTGAGATGCCCTCGACCTTCGCCTTGCACAACGAATAAGAATTTGCTCATTTTATTAAAAATTTAATGGTTTTGGTTTTACACAACGCTCATAAAAACACCTTTGGCACTCGTAAATGCCTCATCATCAATCTCCTCTAAATATTCATCTTCCAATTCAACGTTATTTTCATTCAAGAAATAAAGTAATTCCCAGTTGCCTTTGTGGTCTTCAACTAAAGCCGTTAAAGATTCAACCCAATCACCTGAATTCATGTAGGTTATATCATCAATTTGTCGAATATCAGGTTTGTGAATATGTCCACAAATGATTCCTTCGCATTGATTTGCTTTGGCGAGTTCCACCAATTTTTCTTCAAAATCAGAGACATAATTAACCGCTTCTTTCACTCGCTGCTTTATACGTTGAGAGAAAGAATAATATTCCAAACCACGCCAAGCACGGTATTTGTTGTATAATTTATTGAGAGTCAGCAGAATAGTATAACCAACATCACCCAAATAGGCAAGCCATTTCAGATTAGAAGTCACGGAATCGAAAATGTCACCGTGCGTAATTAGAAAGTTTTTTTTGCCAGATTTGAGAATGTAATCTCGTTGAATTATAAAGGATTTACCGAGAGAAAAGGGGATAATTTGATCTAAAAAATCATCGTGATTTCCCCGAAGATAAATCACTTTTGTGTGCTGATTTTCAATCATTTTGAGAATAGTTCTGAAGAAAGCGGTGTGTTTTTTCTTCCAAGAACCTCCTTTTTTGAGTTGCCAACCATCAATAATATCGCCATTCATAATCAATGTTTCACAGGTAATAGATTTCAAAAACAAGGTAACTTCCTTTGCTTTTGAACCTTCTGAACCTAAGTGAACGTCTGAAATTATGACAGTTTTGTATTGCTTGACGGTTTTCATCTGTGTCGAATTTAATTAAACAAAATTCGACATTTACTTTAACCTTATGATTTCCAGAATATTAAGTGATTGTTATTAATTTTTGAAAAACAAGTAACCTACTCCTTTAATCGTACGAATATAATCTTCGCCAATCTTTTCTCTGATTTTACGAATATGAACGTCCACCGTGCGTTCTGTTACGTGAACTCCACGCCCCCAAACACTCAAAAGAATTTCCTCCCGAGTATAAACTTTATTTGGATTACTGACGAAGAATAAGAGTAAATCGAATTCTTTTTTGGGTAAAGGATAAGTTGTATCCTTAACAGAAATCGTATAATTTTGTCGGTTTATTACCAATTCTTCCACCACTACATTTTCTAAATCAGTGTTTTCAAGGGTTAAACTTCGATGAAACGCTGCTTTAATTCTACTTATCAAAGCACGTGGTTTCACGGGTTTAGTGATATAGTCGTTGGCTCCAATTTCAAAAGCCGCAACTTCCGAAAATTCTTCGGTTCGGGCGGTTAAAAAAACAAGGTAAATATTTTTCAGCGTTTTGCTTTGTTTAATAATTCTTCCCGCCTCAATACCATCCATTACGGGCATCATCACATCCATCAGAATCATATCGGGCATGAATATTTCCGCAATTTCAATGGCTATTTTCCCATTTTCAGCGGTTTTGGTTAAGAAGCCTTCTCGATTGAGGTTGTATTCAAGAAGTTCTAAAATGTCTGGATCATCATCTACTAATAAGATTTTAAGCGAGCTGTCAACCATAATTTATGTTCAGTTTGGAGATAAATTTCAACAAAACTACGTCCTTAATATTATCTCAATATTAAGCAAAAATTATGATATTAATTTTCACTTCATTTGTGGTTATGAGGTGAACATGGAGGTCATAAACCAAGTAAAATTACGCTCATAAAAGTCATTAAATCCTATTTTTCTTGGCTTGATAGATAGATTGAATTCATTTTCTAACAAAGTCGGGTGAAAATTGCACTATTTCAATATATCGCTTTTGAAAATTTATTTAATATTGGGTTAATATTGAGGTTATATTGTGATAGTAATATTGATTTAATATTAATCAATAACAATATATGGCTTGGTTTTACCTCATTTTGGCGGCAGCTTTGGAAGCCTGTTGGATGTTCTCATTGAAGTTTTTATCTTTTTCAAAATTTAAAACATTGAGTTTTGAAAACTTTGCTCATTCGGAAGGGCTGAATATTTGGTTGCCTTTGGCGGGATATATTTTTTTTGGAGCTACTAATACCTATTATTTTTCTTTGGCAATGAAAAATATTCCTACAACAATTGCCTTCACCATCTGGACGGCGGTTTCCATAATGTTCATTAAAATTGTGGAAGTGACCTTCTTTCAAAATAAAATTAGTTTCACCGAATTATTTTTTCTTGGTTTAATAATAATTGGAATTGTTGGGTTAAAAATGGCAATGAAACCTTAACGTAACAATTTCTTCACAAAAGTGTCGAATTCTTTACAAATCCTTAATTATCAAACAATCAATAAGTTAAAGTAAATTTCCAACTTTGTGAAACCAAACTAATGTTTATGCAAAGACGTGATTTACTTCGTCAAGCGGGTTTACTCGCTGGCGGATTATCCTTACCAAGTTTAATAAAAGCAAATTCAAAACCACACAATACGACGGTCGCAATTCCAAAAAGAATTCTACGTATTGCCCACATCACAGACGTACACATTCAACCGTTAATTGGAGCGGCAAAAGGTTTTGAAAAATGCTTGCATCACATTCAAAATCAAGACATCAAGCCCGATTTTATTATTAACTCAGGAGATTGTGTAATGGATGCTCACCGCCGAAAACATGAGAATGTGCAGATAATATGAAGGAAAAAGAAAATAAATGGGAAGTGCCAGGCAGTTGGATGCACACGGATGCCAAGCAAATTTCGGAGGTTTTAATCAACATAAAAACGTAAAATTAGCGGTTTCGGGACATATTCATTTGACCGATCGAGTTGACTATAATGGCGTTTCTTATTGTTGTAATGGAGCAGTTTCAGGGCGTTGGTGGTTCGGGAAATACCAACATACCGAGGCTGGTTACGCAATTATTGATTTGTATGATGATGGAAGTTTTACAAATACTTATGTAAGTTATTGAACGAGTGATTGGTATTGAAAAATAGTTGAAACTGAAACTGAAATGGTGGGGTTTTGCCCCACCATTTTTTATGTAAAAATCTCATCAATCCGTTTTCGACTATAACCCGCCCCCGTAGTCATTCCTTTCCCACCAATTCCCGTTGAAATATAAATTTTGTTGGAAATATCATGTTCATAAACACCCCCATCGGCAGATTGAGCGTAATATCCTGCCCAATAATTTTGAATATTCCAGTTGGGTAAGGAAATTATTTTTTTTGCTTCTTTCAATATTAACTCGTTGATTTCCATATCAATACCAAGCGGTAATTTTGCATTTTCATCGGTTGCAGCATATTCGTGGGAATCGCCAATAATGATTGAACCGTTCAAGGCTTTTTCAAATGAAAATTGAAAATAATCCCTTAGAAATCAATTTAATGATTAGCGGAGGAATCTCTGGAAATTACATCGGAGACCCTTTAATTTTAAATCAAATTTTGTTAAACATCATTGGTAACGCTGAAAATTTACGAAAAAAAGTTCAATAGATATTTCGGTTAAACAAAAAAACCAAAATGATGAGTTTGATTGGATTGAATTTAAGATAGAAGATACTGGAAGCGGTATTACCCAGAAAAAAATAGACTTGATTTTCGAAAAATTTAAGCAAATAAATACGCACGGACACAAACAGAAAGGAACTGGACTCGGATTATCAATCACCAAGGAATTAGTGGAAATTCAAGGAGGGAAAGTTTCTGTCAGCAGTCAAGAAGGCGTTCGTTCTACCTTCTTTTTTACTTTACCCTACAAAAAAGCGGGGAATGATTTATACTTACCAGCCATGATATTAAAATTGTACCGTCAACATTGGATGGTTGCCATGTTTTGGTGGCAGAGGATAATGTAATGAATCAAAAATATATTAGTAATTTACAGACTAAATGGAATATTAATTATGTGATCGCTTCTGACGGTAAAAAAGCCGTTGAACAGGCTCATAGTCAACGAAATGATTTAATTTTGATGGACATTCAAATGCCCCACATGAATGGGTATGAAGCCGCTATCACCATTAGAAATACCGAAAATAATAATCAGTCAACCCCCATTATTGCTTTAACAGCATCGGCGATGTTAGACCAAAAAGTAATGCCATAAGAGCTGGAATGAATGATTTTGTGACCAAACCGTTTACCCCTAATAACTTGTTGAGTGTTCTTCAATCTTTCATAAAATCTTAAAAGTTATAGTATGGCAGGACTCTAACTCATAAGTATTGGCTTAATTTTTGCCCAGATTAATTTCAGATTATTTATTGCTATTTCCAGCAAACAATCAAAATAATACCTCAAAATATGAAATTCACATCTTACCTAAGAAGCCAAAAATCGTCATCACTTTTATTTTTTTACGCAATAATTTTATTAATTGCTGTGGGTGATTTGTTTTTTTTTGTTAAAACTCGTCAATTTTTGTCAGCTTTTATTGACTTATTGGCTTGTTACGCATTTTTCTTACTTCCCATTTTTTTCTTCAAAAAACACCTAAAATTATACGCATGGATTCTATTACCAGTAATTTTAATAGCACCTTTCAATACATTAGCCATTATTTTCTTCAACGTGCCAATCAATGACGCAACAGTATTATTGATTACGAATACAAATTATAATGAAGCTCTTGAATTGATGAAGGGTTATTTCCTGATTTCTGTTTGTAGTCTCATGGTGTATTTCGGCTTGTATTTTTTGCTAAAAAGCAAAATACCAAACCAAATTACAATAAAATCAGCTACCTCTATTTCTATTATCTCAATCGCTGTTTTGTGTTTATTGCCATTTGCCAGTCTTACAAAACTTCCTTACTTTGAAAGACTGAAAGGTACTTTATATTTTGTTTTTCCATCTTCAATAATTTATGTTGGGGGTGTCGTTTACAAGCAACATCAGTTGATGAATAATCATAAAAATGAAAGAAACAAGTTTACGTTTCAAGCTAAACAAGTTACCCAACTTTCAGGTTCGCAGGTATATCTTTTGATAATTGGGGAAAGTTCAAGGTTTAGTAATTGGGGGCATTAATGGTTACAAAAAAAATACGTCTCCGTATTTATCCCAAAGAACAAATTTTCTTTCTTTTTCCAATACTACCAGTGGTGGTTTTATCACAGAGTTTGCCGTTCCTTTGATTTTAACTGGCGTTGGTGCAGATCACTTTGAAACACATTTTAAACAAAAAAGTATCGTGAGTGCGTTTAAGGAAGCGGGATTTGCCACCTACTGGATTACAAATCAGATTGATAATGGACACATAAAAATTCATTTAGAAGAAGCCGATAAAAAAAGGCTTTTATTATCCGATGCTAAATCTGTAAAGCATCTTCATCGAGATATGGAATTGGTGGATGCTTTGAAAAAAGTCTTGGCGGAACCAGGCGAAAAAAAATTCATTGTGATGCACACCTTGGGTAGTCATTATGATTACAGTGCAAGATATCCCGATGAATTTGATTTGTTCAAACCAAGTAATAAATCAGTTTTTACGCAATCATCAGATTATACCAACAAAAATGTCATCATCAATAGTTATGATAATAGCATATTGTATACCGATGCGGTAATTAATTCGTCCATCGTACTGGTCAATCATCAAAACGGTTATTCTTCTGTTACTTATCTGTCCGATCACGGTGATGATTTATTTGACGATAGTAGAAATTTGTCGCAACATGGCTACCCTTATCCTTCCAAATACATAAGTCATATACCCTATTTTGTGTGGTATTCTGATTCATTACAAAAAAAGTTTCCTGAAAAAATTGAGAATTTAAGGAAACACGTTGACGCCCGTATCTCTTCAGAAAATATAATTCATACTTTTACCAGTATTGGAAATGTCTGGTATCCGAAACAAGATTCTTCAAAAAATATCGCCAGTCCTTATTTTAAAGATAATCAACAAAGAATATTAGGAGCTAATATGAAAGTCTATGACTGTAATTCATTAAAATAATTTGAGTAAGGTTTCTCATTTTATGTCATGCCAGTAAATCTATCACAAAGCCACAATCCGATAATTTTTTTCAAAACTATATACTTCCGATTTTTTTAATTTGCACACCTACACATGAAAGAATGATATCAAGGAAATATTTAAAAGTTACCAAACCTAATGTGTTATAACACGGAAGCATCAACTATTTGATTTGCATCAAATAGTTGATGCTTCCGTTACTTTTACTAAAATTACTGAATGCAATAAACTTACTTTACAAGCCACATTGGCAAGTTGATGTCATCTTTTCCTCCAAATTGACGAGTGGTAGCTTCGTTTACGTTCGTACCATTAGTTGTGCCTTCAGTGTTAGGATATAAAAATCTCAAAGGAATCTTTGTTCCATTTGAAGTTCCAGGACCTACCAAAAACGTTGGAATGCCCGTTCTTCTCCAATTATAATAGGCTTCATATCCCGAATTTTGGAAGAAAGCTACATATTTTTGGTTAAGAATTTGGGTTAATCCAGCCGAATTATTTCCTACATATTTCACAGAAGTTTGTGCTAAAAATACGGTGGCATCATTCAAGCCATAAAATGACATGGATGCTTTGATTCCACGACTATACCAGTCAGAAGCATCGCCAGTTGCCCAACCTCGATTGATGGCTTCGGCAACGTTAAAACACATTTCTGGGTAACTTATCACAAAAGTATTTTCGCCAGAATAGTTTGAATAATAACGACTACGACTTTGGAATGAATATTGTCCAAGGTTCGCTTTTGCCGACATATCGGCTAAATCTTCCCCTGAACTTGCCCCTACATACGCATCAACATCATTTCTTTTCAACCCTTTCGCCAATTGTGCATCGGCGGGTTCTGCCACCACAAAAATCCTTGGGTCTTTGTTGATTTTCAATAAATCCATGTAGGTTTTAGCCATGTTTTCACGAGTGGCGTTATTACCAAAATTATCAGGACTACGACCATATTTATTATTAGGTCCCCAAATATATTGAACACTTTCCGACAAATCACTCATCAAAGGGTACTTCGTTGGATTCGATAAAACGTTGGCAAAATCTTGTTTTATTTTCAAATCTGTATCATCCGCTTTTTTGCTCAAATGAATCAAAACCCTCAATCTGAACGAATTAACCGCTTTTTGCCATTTTTTTAAGTCGTTATTGAAATAAATATCACCATCCATTGATTTATCGCCTGCCGTGATTAATTGGGCTAAATCGTTGTTTGATTCATCCAACCATTTCAAAACTTGAATAAAAACGTCCTTTTGCGTATCGTACTTTGGTTTATCAACTGTTGTTCCTTGCAAAGCATCTTTCACGGGCAAATCACCCACTCTCAAAGTCATATTCGTATAATAATAAGCCCTTAAAAATTTACCCAAAGCCGAATACGGATTCAAATCTTTTGCTCCGCCATTTTTGGCTTCTTCTTCCATTTTTACCACATTTTTCAGCGTAGTAAACTGTAAAGTTGCATTGCCCCAATTGTATTCGTTTGTGCTGTAATAATTATAATTCGAACAATAGAATTGGTTATAACGCATGATGTCGTTCCAAGCACCTTCGTTCATTCTACTCAAAGCATCTCTCAAAACAAGTGATGCAGGAACAGAAGTTGGTAAATTTGGATTGAGTTCCAATTTTTGAAAATCACTACAACTTGCTAAAATTGAAATAATTAGGAATGATAAAATATATTTTTTCATGGATTTTGTGAGTTTAAAACCGTGAGCTATTAGCCGATGGCTATCTTAAAATGTCAAGTTCAAATTAATGCCAAAACGCTTCATCGTTGGTGTTTGCGTTCCTGTGGTTGCTTGAAGTCCAGTATATTGATTCATGTCCACGCCGTCGTGTTTTTTGTCAATAAAATAGAATAAATTACGACCAACCAAAGTAATCGAAGCCTGTTTGATAAACGATTTTTTAAGTAAATCAGAGGGCAAAGCGTAACCAAATGTTACTTCACGAAGCATTGAGAAGGTTTTACTCATTAAATTTCCTTCGGCAGTTCCGTTGTAGCGACTGATATAATCCTGAACAAAAGTCTTGATGTCATTCGGAGCAAATTTCAATTTATCGTAATTGGTGATTACTCCCGTCTTAGAATTAAAAGTTGGTGAACCTTCCGTAATTTTAACGCCTTCGCCCACGTAAGCCTTGATATTTTTGGTATCAGCATCCCGATTTGCCCCAAAAGCTCCTTCAATCGTTTCGATATGACGACCACCACGGAAAGTTTGTTTACGAATATAATCTTCAATTACACCACCCACACGACCATCAAATTGGAAACCCAACGTGAAGTTTTTATAGGAAATTTTATTGATAAATGACCACACATAATCTGGATTAGCAAAACCAACGTGTGATGAACGTGAATTTACCAAAGGACGACCACCCGCATCGTTGATAATTTGCCCGTCAATGGTTCTTTGGAAGGTATTTAAGTAAACCTTATCAACTCTATCGCCCACTTTAAGATACTGAGCATTATTATTTCCACTAACAAAATACCCCGAACCAATGCTATCAATTCTTACATTATTTTCGTTATAAATTTCTTGTAACGTCTCCTTCAACGTTGAGATATTGATCATAGCATCCCATGAAAAATTCTTTGCTTTTATGGGTGTTCCCTTCAAAGTAAGTTCAATTCCAGATTTTTGTGTTCTGATACCGTTCACGATGGCAGACGTATAGCCCGTTGTTTGAGATAAATCTCTTTCAAAAATCCTGGGTCCATCATTGGCTTGAAAGAAGGTAAAATCCGCCGAGAAACGGTTTTTAAGCAAACTCAATTCCATGCCCAATTCAATTTGTTCTGAGGTATTTGGGAGAATATTGGGATTGTTTAATTTGTTTGAATAAGTAGCTCCTGGGATGATATTATAAGTTGGAGCAATAGAATATCCGATTGAATTGGCGTAGTTTGGTCCATCGTAAGAAGAAGCATAATCAACTCCGTAACTAATTGGATATGAACCACCTGGGTTTGTTCCAATCGTAGAACGAGTCAAACCATCTTTTACGTTGGCATAAGAACCTCGAAGTTTAATCAATGAAATGGCTTCTGGTAATTTTACCAAATCAGTTACAATCGTACTCAAACCAATGGACGGATAAAAGAAAGTATTATTTCCCTGTGGCAACGTTGAAAGTTTATCAACCCGACCCGTTGTTGAAAGCGTAAACAAACCTTTATAAGAAAAGTCAGCCGAGTAATATCCACTTTGCACTTCCATATCCGACAAGTAACTGAATGCTTTCACAGGTCTCAATGAATTTGAAAAGGTATAAACCCCTGGCGTATTCAAATAATCCGTCAAAGTATAACTTGAATTATATTTGAAACTACGAATATTTCCACCCGCCCAAACTTTCACATCAAAAGCATTATTAAATTTCTTGTCATATTTAATCAAAAGATCCGTATTGTTTTCAAAAAGCGACCTTTTGTCTTCACGATAATCACCTTTTGCTTCCTCACGACCATACGAAGTAGCTGAATAGGGAAATTTTTCAGAACGAAATAAATCATAAGTTGTCACCGAGGTACGCCCCATCACACTAAGATTGTCCGTGATTTTATAATCCAAAGAAGCATATCCATAAATATCATTTTTGTAGTGTCCCCTCAACCATTCATACGAAGTGAAATAGGGATTGTTGTAACGCTGATATTCTGCATAAATTTGTTGAACGCCTTCTTTGCCAGCTTGCCAATAATTTTTCATATCGTCTACATTCCAGTCTGCCCCTCCCCAAATAACCATGTTGTAAATTAAGGAGTTAGGTCCATATTGAACGTCTGGAATATTTGGCGTTGCTTGACGATTGTAATTCAAATTAGTTTCTAAACGTAATTTTTTCGAGAAATTCACACCCGCATTTATCGCAAAATTTGTAATGTTTAATTGCGTATTCGGTACAATTCCTTTTTGATAATTATTTGACATCGAAAAGCGAATATCCGCTTTTTCGTTGCTACTGGCAATGGCAATATTATTATTTGACAACACACCATCACGCAAAAAACGATTCAAATTATCGGTTCCACGAGCCGTCCAAGGCGTAGGGATTCTTTTGCCAGTTACAGGATCAATGGGGCTATCGTATTGAGCAATTTTCGTTTGACCGTTTGGGTCAAATTTAGGTCCCCAAATATCATAATCGCCGTCATTTAATCCACCCCCACGACCGTCAACAAACGCATAAAGTCCATGGTCACCTGGACCGTAAAGGTCTTGAACTTTCGGTATGGCGTTAAAACCACTTTCTATCATCGTTGAAGAATTAAACTCAACGGAAAAACCACGTTTATCTTTTGAGCCTTTTTTGGTAGAAATCAAAATTGCTCCATTTTTACCTCTAAAACCGTATAAAGCTGCCGCATTTGCTCCTTTCAAAACGGAATAAGTTTCAATATCATCCGCTGAAATATTCCAAGTATCAGAGTTAATCGGCACACCATCAACCACATACAGAACATCGGTATTTCCTCGCAAAACAATGTTTGGACGACCCAATAATTCCGGCGATGCACCAACGGTTAAACCCGCCACTTTTCCAGTGAGGGAGTTGATAGCATTTGGTTCACGGGCTTTGACTAAATCAGCACCTCTCACCGTTTGAACGGCGTTTGTCAAACTTCTTCGTTCTTTTGAAATGCCCAAAGCCGTTGTAACAACTTCTTGTAATTCCTGTACGTTTTCATTCAAAACCACATTAATGACTGATTTTGAACCAACTTGAATTTCCTGCGGACTAAATCCAATGAAAGAAAATTGAAGTATCGTGTTCTGTGAAACTGCAATTTTGAAAGTACCATCGGCACTTGCAGTTGTTCCTCTTTCCGTACCTTTAATTCTGACAGTTGCCCCTGCAATGGGAGTATTATCGGTTTTTTCGGAAATTTTCCCCGTTACGGTTCGCTCTTGGGCGTTGCCTGTAAACGAGAAAAAAATGAACATGACTGGCAGGAAAATTCTGGAAATTAACCTAAGAAGTATTCCTCCAAAAGTAAATTGTAAAATGTTTCTCATGGGTTTGTAAAGTTTTAAATTTCTACAAAATTACTATTGGACTTTAATCTTACTTTTAGAGAAGTATTATTAGACTGTGAAGATTTGGGGGTCGAAATGGGTTGATTGTTAGGAAATTGTTATGATTTTTTTGAGGAGGTAACGTGAATTTGTTTTTTCGGTAATTTTGTTGTCATTAGGAATTTTTGCTTTTTTTATTCAGATACAATATTTGTAAAAACATCAGTCTAATTATAAACGTCGCAAAGGTTTTGAACCTCCACGACGTTAGTTCCCGTATAAATAAATTAAAGTTGAACCTTGATTTTTTAACAAAGTAAGTTTGCTATCATTCAAACTAAATTTAGATGGAAGTACATCAACCAAAATTATGCCCACAAATAAGCCTAAATCTTTCACATTGAATGAATTGAAATATCATAAATTCATTTTTATATTTATGTTTTGCGTAAAAATATCAACCTTAACTTTTGCTCAAAAAAATGATTCAACCCGAATAGAACTACTAAAGGAAGTAATCGTCAGCAGTCAAAGAATATCCGAAAAAAACTTAAAAACTGCCGCTTCCATTACGGTTTTATCTTCCAAAAATCTTCAAAATTACCAAGTCAGAACCACGCCAGAGGCTTTAATGAATGCCTCGGGGGTTTTCATTCAAAAATCAACGCACGGAGCGGGTTCGCCGTTTGTGCGTGGACTTACGGGTAATCAAACTTTGATTTTGATTGATGGTATTCGGCTGAACAACAGCACTTTTCGATACGGTCCAAATCAGTATTTGAATACCATCGACCCTTTTTCTTTGGATAGAATTGAAGTTTTAAGAGGAAGCGGTTCGGTGGCTTATGGCTCAGATGCCTTGGGTGGAACGGTTCAATTATTCACTTTGAATCCAAATTTTTCAGAAAAGACAAAAGTTAATTTTAATGCTCTAACTCGTTTTGCTTCCAGTAATATGGAAAAAACCGTACATTCAGATTTTACGTTTGGCAGTAAAAATATAGCTCTAAAAACTGGTTTAAGTATTCGAGATTTTGGTGATATTGTGGGCGGAAATGCCACAGGCAAACAATTTCCTACTGGTTATAAAGAATTGGCTTTCGATTTTAAAGGCAAGTTTAAGTTATCTAAAAATTGGGAAACGACGATTGCTCATCAGTTTGTTCAACAAAAAAATATTCCCTTGTATTATCGAATTCATTTAGAGAATTTTTTAGTAAATGAATTCAATCCGCAAAAAAGGAGTTTATCGTACTTCAAATTGAATGGAAAAACCGATAAGAAATTATTGAAAACCATTGATTTAACGGCTTCTCTTCAAAATACTTCTGAACAACGAAACAGTCAAAAAAAGGGGAGTGATATTTTGAGAATTGAAACCGACAAAGTAGAAACCTTTGGACTATCTTTAAATGTAATATCTTCAATATCAAAGGGTTGGACGGCAAATTCTGGGATTGAATTTTATCAAGATGTGGTGAATAGTGATAGATTTGACCAAAATGTACTGACCAATCCTATCAAAAAAAACAGAGGTTTATATCCTGATAACAGCAAATTTCAGAGTTATGCCATTTATTCCTTACATCAAATTCAAAAAGATAAGTGGCAATTTAATTTTGGGGGACGATTAAATGGTTTTAAAATTAATATTATCGATGATAATTTGGGGAATATTATCATTAAACCAAATGCTATGGTTTATAACCTTTCTTTGGCTTACGGATTATCCCAAAACGCTTCCGTTTATGCTTCATTTTCAACGGGTTTTCGAACTCCAAATATTGATGATATGGGAACTTTGGGTATCGTGGATTTTAGATACGAAATTCCAAAATATGACTTAAAACCTGAAAAATCATACAATTTTGAACTTGGATATAAACTAAGAAAAGACCGATTTGCAACATCGTTGGCATTGTTTAACACAGATTTAGAGGATTTGATTACCCGAATAAAAGTTGAAAATCAGCAAATAAATGGAGTAAATATTTACCGAAAAGAAAACGTGGAAAAGGCATATATTCGTGGATTTGAGGCTGAAATGGAATATTTGCTCAGTAATCCAATCAAAGTTTATGGTAATTTAAGTTACGCTTTTGGACAAAATATGACGAAAAATGAACCCGTCAGACGGATTCCGCCAATGAATGGAAAATTGGGAATTGAATATCGTAAAAACATCTTTTTCATACGTCCAGAAGTTTGGTTTGCCTCAGAACAAACTCGCTTGGCACAAGGCGATAAAGATGATATTAGGATTGGAGAATCAGGAACAAACGGCTGGATTACAACCAATATTTTTTCGGGATTTGATAAAAAACATTACACCGTAAATTTATCCGTTCAAAACATAAATAACGTGGATTATCGAACGCATGGTTCTGGAATCAATGGCGTTGGACGGAGTTTGTGGTTTACGATAATTGGCAAAATTTAAGAGCAATTATTTGACAACGGCAATATTGTCAATTGTTGAATAAATGCAAGATATTGATTATCAATTAGTACTCATAAAATATTAATTTGTCGGATGTTTCATAAAAATAATATCTTTTAATTAGCGGTCAGACGGTAGTCGAACCGCTAATTAATAGCCAAATTAAAGTATTTCAAACGGTAGTTACTTCTTGAAAACTAACCTTTTTCGTAAAAGTGTTAATTTTACTTTATCCGTCTCGTGAAATATCAGTTATGCAAACAGATCGATAAGTTTAAATTCTTATCGGTCAAGTTTCTTCAAGTCCAACCTAAAAACACTCCCCTTCCCTCCTACTGCCCAAATCCCATCCCCTGAAATACTAATCGCATGGAGTGGCGTTTTATCAATTTCTATCCATGATTTTCCAAAATCCTTTGAATAACAAGTTCCCGAAGGTCCAACGGCAATGAGGATTTTCTGTTTATAAATTGCCACGCCTTCTTTTAGTCCTGCGGGATTGGTTTGAGGAGAATCTTGCCAAGTTTTCCCTCCATCAGTCGTAATTAAAACATTTGGTATTTCTTTCGTAACTTTTTGATAATCACCCCCTACCGCTATTCCGCAGCGGTCATTCCAAAATCTTAAACCAAACAAACCATTCGTTTTTCCTGCGGGCATACTGGTTTTCACTACCGACCAATTTTCACCTTGGTTTTCAGTTTTATAGATTTGAGCAAATTCACCTCCGCCCGTACATATATAAGCATCTTTACGCCCAACCGTAATCAAACTTGTTCCACTGGCAGCAAAAGCGGCTTCATTTTCTTGAATAGCGGGAATAGTTGAAGGATTAATAGGAAACCACGTTTTACCACCATCTTTCGTTCTGAGAATAAAGAATTTACCATCAACTGGGTCGCTAAATGCCAATCCATTTTGTTTATCCCAAAAATCAATTCCATCGAAGAAAATGCCTTTTTGATTAGTTTGATAGACAATCTTCCAAGATTTTCCACCATCCGTTGTTCTGTAAAATTTGGCATTTCCTTTTTCTGCCTCACCTGCACTCATTAAAATTGCCACTTTTGCATCAAAGGCATGAACGTCTCTAAAATCTAAGGTTTCAGCACCGAGTATTTGATTGGTTTCCCAAATTTTACCACCATCAATTGTTCGCAGAAATGTTCCTTTTGAACCTCCAATCCAAACGATTTTATCAGTAACAGCACAGACTGAACGAAAACTTGCATCGGTATTTGAAACCTGTTTTATCCATTGAGCATTAGCTTGGAATGTGATGATTTGATATATAATCAACAAAAATATTACTTTCATATTTGACGAATTTCTTTAACGAATTTAACAAAAAAAGGCTTAGAATTTTAGTTCTAAGCCTTTTAAATCTATAATCTTATCTGAGGAAATTTTGTCTCTAAAACTAATTCCCAATCCATAATACTATCTATCAATAATAATACGTTTCGTCAAATCAAAGCCATTAGCCTTGAAACGTAACATATATTCTCCTTCAGTTTGATTTCTTAAATCTACAATCAATTTACCTTTTACCGATGGAACAGTTGCGGTATAAATTAATCTGCCCAAAAGGTCATAAATAATAAGTTCAGCATTGTCATAATCAGCCAAAGTTTCAATTGTTAATAATCCGTTACTTGGATTTGGATAAATTGACAATCCTTTGAAATCTGGATCTTCTTTGAAATTAAATGGTGGTTTCACAAAATCAGAGAAACAAGTGATAGCATTCGTTGGTGCTGGCACGGTAAAAATTGTTTTTCTTCGTGCGGTATAATCACCATAACGATTTGCTTTAATAACACCTTCTGTAAATTTTAAAACTTCCGTTCCAAATCTCCATTCATAATCTCCACCATCTGGGAAGTTAACTGCTTTCAAAGTAAACGTACCATCTTTTGCAATACTTGAAGCTGAAACATCTGGATTGTTTCTTACAACAACAGCCAATGGAGCTGATTTTGGCGAAATACAACCCGTCACAGCATCTTTAACCGTGGCAGTATATTCACGTGAAATATCGGCAAATTTTCCATCCGCTCCAATAGCAGTTAGCGTTAGCGTTCTACCCACAAAACCTGTACTCCAAGTAATAAGGTTTGTACTCGTTGATGGAATGGTTGCTACTAAATTAAGCGTATTTGGTTTTGAATAATCATCATTACTTCTTGCACAGAAAGCCAAAGGACCATCTGCCGCAACTGTTGGTGCAGGAGGCAATGGCAAGGCAATGGTTGTGATTGGGTCGGATGCTGGCGACAAACAATTACGTGGGTCAAGCACACGAACCGTGAAAGTTGCCGAGGTCTTAACAGTTAATGATTTTGTCGAATCCGTAGTATTCCAACGGTAACGAGTTCTTTCACCGCCTATCAAATCCGAAGCCGTCAAAATAACGCTTTGGTCAGCACAAAAAGAAAGTGGTCCGCCTGCTGTAATAGTTGGTTTTGCTGGAAGGGCAAAAACCGTAACTCTCACAGGGTCAGAAGTTGGAGAAAGACAAAGATTTGCATCTCTAACGGATACCGTAAAATTTCCCGAAGCACTAATTGTAATGGCACGAGTAACGGCAGCATTACTCCAAAGATAAGTTGTATTTGGTGTTGATGTTAAGGTTACATTACCTCCACTACAAAATGCCAAAGGTCCACTCGCTGAAATAACGGGTTTCGTGGGTAATCTGAAAACGGTAATTGTTGTTGTATCTGATGCTTTCGATACGCAACCACTTGTGTCAATTACTTGAACCATATATTTTCCTACGGCATTAATATTTCTAATCGTTGGCGTTGTTGCTCCCGTACTCCATCTGTATCTGAAACCTAATGAAGAAGTCAAACTCAAAGTATCTCCTTGACAAATTGCCGCTCCTCTTTTTGAAGGCGTAATGACTGGTTTTGGAGGAACTCTCAATGCTCTCAGAGAAACCGCATCCGACAACGGCGATTTACATCCCAAAGTGCTTTCAGTGGTTTGCACTTGAACTTTCCCCGTTTTATTAAATGCTCTAATGAAACTTCTTGTCCCTAAGCTATCTTGTTTCGTTCCATTTACATACCAAGTATATCCCGTAACAAACCGTGAACTATCCGCTTTTAACGAAACGGCTTTATCTTCACAAAAAACGGTATCACTGGCAACCACTTTTGGTTTTGGCACTTCTGTAAAATTAACAAAAATTTGCCCAGCTCCATAAACACGCACTTGTGGACAATCTGGTGATGTTACTGAAAGAAAATACCACCCTGACTTAGTTACTTTCAATTCTGGAGAACCCTGACCAGTGGTAGCATTATCAATTAAATAACCATAAGTAGGTGTTCTTTCAAGCCCAAGTCCTCTTTCCCAGGCATACAAAAATCTTTGGTCAGTAACGCTTGATTTCAACGTAATGATTTCGCCATCACAAACATCTTTTTTGTCTTGAACAATAAAAGGTTGTGTGCTTGGAGCTGCTACGTATTTGATGAAAAGCGTTTGTGATGGGGCACTTTCTTCACCAAATTCCGTACAAGTAGCGTACACATTGATGTCAAAAAGTACATCTAAGAATTTTTTATCCCCAAAGCTATTTCTGCCAAGATTGCCTCTGTCACCAGCATTATACCATTGAATAAAGCCATTTCCACAGCCAGTTGACTGCAATTGAACTACACTTCTGGCATCCTCTGGTGATTGATACCCGCATCTATCCACACCCAAATAGGCAACCCCTGGAGGTGCTGGCGGAATAACTACTTGATTTGATTTCTTAAATAATGGATTTTCTTCGTCCTTTGGAGACTTGTTTGCCCAAGAAGTAACAGACATTGCCACAAATAGTAGGGCTAAAAAAGTCTTATGAGTAAGGTTGTTCATAATTAATAATTTTTGGATAAGAATTTTAGGTTAAGATTTAAACCAATATAATGTGTCAGTAAAGTGAAATTAATCGTTTAAATAAAAGCACTGTTTAAGAAATTCTTGATAAGAAATTAATTTACAGGTAAATTTAAGCTAAGAACGGATATAAACCATAGAAAAGTGTTCAAACTTTTTAAACGGTCATATCGTTATTGGAGCGCACTATTTACTTATAAACCTAATTATACTACTATACAATTTGTACTATTGAATACTTTTTGGGTTTAATCAAATCTAAGTATTTATCAAAATCCACCCAGCTAATAATCTGATTACTAA
>JAYVRF010000086.1:0-30154 GCA_043756925.1 Arcicella sp.
CACGGTAGAAGCCGAAGAAAACGGCAAGTATTTGGTGGATGCCACCGATTTTTTGATGAACGACCCCATGGGAATTCCTGACCGTTTGAAAGACATGAAACAAGGCTCATATGCAATGGATAAATCTCGTTCAGCCATGTATTTTGCTCGTACTAAAAACTTTCCTTTAAACTCCGAATTTGAAGTAACCATGACTTTTACAGGCGGAAGTGATGCAGGAAATTTCGTAAAATCTGTCACGCCAAGTTCGGATGCTATTACGTTAAGATTGCACCACAGTTTTATACAACTACCTGATAATCAATACGAAAAGCGAGATTTTGACCCATGTTCGAGTTATAATTCTTTATCTTTTATGGATTATTCGACGCCCGTGAGTGAACCCGTTGAGAAGTATTTTATCGTTAGACATCGTTTAAAGAAGAAAGATCCGAATGCCAAAATTTCGGAGGCTATTAAACCAATTGTTTATTATTTAGACAACGGCACGCCCGAACCCATCCGTTCGGCTTTGATGGAAGGTGCAACTTGGTGGAATCAGGCTTTTGAGGCAGCGGGTTATAAAAATGCCTTCCAAGTTAAATTGTTACCCGATGATGCCGATCCGATGGATTGTCGTTATAATGTTGTCAATTGGGTTCATCGTTCTACTCGTGGGTGGTCGTATGGAGCATCCGTAACTGACCCACGAACTGGCGAAATCATCAAAGGACACGTTACTTTGGGTTCGTTGCGGGTTCGGCAGGATTATTTGATTGCTCAGGGCTTACTTTCACCCTTTGAAAATGGGCAAAAACTCGAACCTGAAAAAAACCCAATGCTCAAAATGGCGTTGACTCGTTTGCGACAATTGGCGGCTCACGAGATTGGACACACGCTCGGACTAATGCATAATTATTCCGCCAGTGCCAACAATCGTGCTTCGGTAATGGACTATCCGCATCCGTTAATTAAATTAGATTCCAAAGGTGAAATTGACCTCAGCGATGCGTACGCCGTTGGAATTGGTGAATGGGATAAAGCCTCGATCACTTATGGCTATCAAGATTTTCCGAAAGGAACGGATGAAAAAGTGGCTTTAAACAAGATTTTATCGGATGCAAGAAATAAAGGTTTACTGTTTTTGACCGACCAAGATGCTCGTTCTGTGGGTTCGGTAAGTCCAACGGCTCATTTGTGGGACGGTGGAAAAAGTCCAGTTGAAGAATTGGATAATTTGTTGAAAATCAGAGAGAAAGCCTTAAAAAACTTTGGTGAAAAAACCATTCGCACGGGTGTTCCGATGGCGTTTTTGGAAGATGCCTTAGTACCAATTTATAACCTTCATCGCTATCAAGTGGAGGCAGTTGCCAAGTTAATTGGTTCAATGGATTATCAATACAAAGTTCGTGGTGATGAGCAATTTAGTACAAAATCTGTCAGTAAAGAAACCCAGCAAAAAGCCTTAGAAACTGCTTTGAAATGCCTTTCTGCTGACTTTTTAACGATACCTGAAAATATTATTTCCATGATTCCTCCACGACCAGCAGGGTATATGTCTTCGAGAGAATTATTCAAAAAACGAACAGGTTTAGCCTTTGACCCATTGGCGGCGGCAGAATCAACGGCGGATTTTCCTTTGCAGTTTTTATTTAATCCAGAACGTGCTTCAAGAATGGTTGAGTACGAAGCCCGAAACAACAGTTTAGGTTTGGAAGAAATGATGAATCAAGTAATAGATAAAACCTTTAAAGTATCTAAAAATCAAGGACTTAACCGTAAAGTGCAATTCCAAACCGAGCAAATTATATTAACGCATTTAATGGCATTAAGCACCAATGAAAATGCTAATTACCAAGCCAGAGCCGTTTGTGGAAAGGTGTTAAAGGACTTAAAAACATATTTGCAAGAAACTATGAAAACTACAAAAGAAAGCGATTACCAAGCCCATTTAGATTATGCCTTAGACCGCATGAAAAATCCGTCTTCGGCAAAAGTGGCGGTGCATAAAGAATTGCCTCCTGGGGCTCCGATTGGGTGTGGGGAGGAGTAATTTAATTTCAACAATCCTCCTAAGCGTTCAAAACGCTTAGGAGGATTTATTACAGAAACGTTCCTAACTTTAAAATCTATTTTCTTTCACAAGATTTTTAATAGTTTACGAATGAGGATTTATTTCAACCTCAATTGCCTTTAATCTGCAAACTAAACCCTGATTGTTGTTGCAAAATTCCTCTCAAATCTAAACCCTTAGCCGCACCGTTTACGTTGAGAATAACCGTATGATTTGGAGCAATTTGTACGGGTTCGGTGGCAAGGGGGACGTGTCCACATGACCATATAGCGGGTGCTCCCCAGTTGCCTGTCATCAGTGAGAGGTTCAATAGACATTGACAAAGAGCAGTTACGTCAATCGTCTTTTGGGGACTATTGGTAATAGCGGGTAATGATGAAATTATCCTAATTTTATAACCCGTTCCCAACGCTACCGAGTTTGGAATAGTTGCCGTGATTGTCCCTAAATTTGTGCCTGTAACCGTTCCTAATGAGGTAGGAGAGACAAAACTGCCCAAAGCATCAGATAATTGTGCCGTGAAAATATTACCAGCTGTATAAGTTCCTGTAACTGTGTAAGGAATATTAAAATTGGTGGTTTTACACCAACTGGTCGGAATGTTACCAATAATTACGATATTATCTTGCACCAAAAAATCTTTAATCCCAACAATTCCCCAACCATTATTGGCATCTTTTGCTCTGATAGTAAGTCTATGAGTACCATTACTGAGGCTTCCCAAACTTGCCGTGAAACTCTTAGAAATTGGCGTATTCGCTGTTAAAGCTACATTTGTACCTAATCCGTAACCTGGATCTGCATCCACAAAATATTCCATATCTGTAATATTAGGGGGTATAACATTGACAGGTATTACTTCTTTATAAAATGGACGAACCGCAACAACCGACCATTTATTATTGGCATCTTTTCCTCTGATTGAAAGGAAATGAAACCCATCCGTGACGGTATTGGGTAAAGCAATGGTAAAGTTTTGGGATACAGCCAAACCAGACGAAATACCCACAGAACTTCCTAAACCATAACCTGGGTCTGCATCAAGAAAATATTCCAGTGCAATAATATTAGCAATGGTAGAGGGTGAATTAAAGGCTTCTTTATAAAATGGACGAACCACAACAACAGACCATTTATTATTAATATCTTTTGCTCTGACCGAAAGAAAATGGAAACCATCTGCAACCGTATTTGGTATGGCAATGGTAAAATTTGCTGTAACAGTTGCATTTGCTGTAATTGGGACACTCACTCCTGCTCCAAAACCAGGGTCAGCATCAATGTAATATTCGATTTGATTAATATTCTGCGAATAGACTCCTACACAACAAAAAAGTGTTAGAAGGGTAAGAATATATTTTTTCATTTTCTTTGAAATGTTTTAGCTGTTCAAAAAATTATTTTTATCAATTAATTTGTAAGGTTTAAACATCCTCCAAGTTAATTATTCCCCCGCACCGTTATGCTCACACTCAAAGGTGTGCTGGAATTCCCTACCCCTGAAGAAATAAAATTAGTTATTATTGGCCTGGGAGGAAGTCCAGCAAGAACAAATGGGCTTGCTCCCGCAAAAGCTCCCATATTAGCACCGCTTGTTCCAGTGCCAATGGCAGGTGACCCAACAGCCAATTGCCAACCACTATCTGGCGTAGTACCGACTACTATATTAGAAGTTATGAAAATTGAATTTGACATTGCACCATTAATATTACCATTTCCAGTAGGTAAACCATTTGCTGCAACAGCCATATTGTTTGAGATTGAGTTTGTGTTGGGTACATTATAGTCATTTACTGCGACGATATTCGACGAAATTATAAAAATATTATCAGTTACCACACTGGAAGCTACTGTTATAGTATTAGGGAAAATATTATTTCTGATAATGCTATTGTTTAGATTTGCAATTAAGAAACCAATATTATTTGTTATCACGCAATTAGAACCAATAATTGATCCTTGAGCATTAGTTGATATTCCGTTACTGCCTGCACATCTTGTAATTGTTGCATTACGACCAACTAATCCGATGGATATATCAGTTGCTTCAAAAATAATACTTCCACTCTTACATCTATCTATTTTTATATTAGGAACACGAATGCTATTATAATTTCCTGCAACGTTAACGCCAATAATTACCGAGTTCTGACTTCCATCCCTCATCGAAAAACCATCAATTGTAGATAATCTACCATCTAATGGAGGATTTGGAGTTGTTAAATAATTATCATTAAATTGGGCAAAACCATTGCCAATAATAGTTAGCCTTTTTGTACATATTAATCCTTCATAAGAACCTAAAGTATTTGGTTCTAAATAAATAATATCACCAACTATAGCCATATCGTGGGCAGCTTGTATGGTGGTGTAAATGTTTACACCCGTTATATTTGGATTATTTGTTACACGGCGAATGGTTTGGGCGTTGATGTTAAAGGCTATAAAAGCCAAAAGATAAAAGGTAAAAACAGAACGTTGCCCGATTGATTTTTTCATGATTTTTTTTCGTTTTTATTTGTTAATTACTGGTTTCAAATTCTTTACAAAATCACCGCCTCGCTTCCGCCTCGAAATTGGTAATATCATTTTATTGCTCAGCACAACATAATTTATCCCAATTTCGGTGATGAATTTTAGGTTGACTAAATGTTTTCGGCTGATTCTGACGAAGGATTCGGAGTCTATTCTGGTCTCCACGGTCAGGAGGGTGCGGGCGAGCATTTTTTTCTTGCCCGAGATGAGATGGATGTAGGTATAATTGATGTTGCCCTCGCAATAGAGGACTTCGTTGATACAATATTTTACATTTCGAGCCAATTTACAGGCTTTCCCAAGATAAGCTAAGTTAGTCGTTTCCATTAAATTAGGATTATAGTTGATTCTATTACGCAAAGTTGCGTTGAAAAGCGTATTCAGCACAAGGGGAAAAGTACGGTATTTCCCTCAAACGCTTTTGAATACACAAAATAGCTTATCAAAAAAGCCTAAGACAATACCACGAAAGGGGGATTTTTCAGAGAAAAGGAAGATATTTGAAAAATAGGTAGCTTTGATTAAATTACCACGAAAGGGGGATTTCTATTGCTGATAATTTATCTAAATTTTGTTATATGAAAAAAAAATTGTTTTTGTACTTTTTGTATTTTAGTATCTCGTACTCATCTCATGGACAAGAAATCTATTTGGATGATGCTGGAGAATATCCATTAAAATCTAAGATTCAGTATTTATTAACGCCAAATAAAATTTCTCCGCAACAGGCAAATGATTCGTTTGCTCAAAAAAAAGGGCAAATAATTACCGAAGATTTTTTCAATAAAGCACCACTTGATAACATCTGTTGGTTAAATTTTAAGGTAAAAAATAATGAGAAAGCTAAAAAACTCTATTTCAGAGTGGGGCGAGCTGATATCCATCATTTTGAAGCCTTTAAAGTAACTCCTAAAAAAATAGATACGTTAATTCTTTCGGGCGATAGTAAGCCTTTTATTCAAAGACCCATCCAAGTTGCTGATCTAAGTTTCCCCTTTGAGTTAAAACCTTATGAAAGTGCATCAATAGTCATTATGATGGAGAAAAGAGGTGAAGAATTAAATATGAATTTTTTTCTACAAGGGGAGCAAAAATTTTATGGAAATGTCCAAAAAGATTACAATTTCATTTTCTTTTATTTAGGTATTTTATTCATTATTTTTTATTCAATTTTTTTCTTTGGATAAATTTAAAAGATAATATACATCTTATTTATATAGGAATTGTAATTTCAAACACCATATTTATCCTATCGCTTTCAGGATTAGGGTTTCAATACATTTGGTCGAATTTTGTTAATAAAAATTCTCTCATTGGCGTATTTACAACCTCTTTACACTTCTCTTTGATTATATTCTTTGCACACAGTTTTCTTAGCATGAAAGGTAAAAGTATTTTTTACAATTTCTCTCACTTTTATGCTTGGTTTCTTTTGTTAATTCTTATTCCTATTTCCTTCCTACCAATGGGTACAGAAAGTATTTCTATTAATTCAGTCATTTTCCTGAGAAAGATATATTTATCCATTTTTAGCTTTAATTTGTTGTTGCTCATGGCCATCATCATTGAGCAATTCTTGAAAAGAAATCCTTATGTCCTGATTTTTTCAATTTCAGTTAGTATCCCAATCATTGGGGGAATATTATATTCTCTATCAATCAGTGGTTCAGATTTTTGGATAAGACCTGTTTATGTGATTTATATTTCCAATTTATTTGAATTGATAATTCTAACGTATGGCTTAACCATCAGATACAACAAATTCAAAAAAGTAAACTCAGTCTTAGTATTGAATTTAGCCAAACTAAAAAATGAAGTTTCAGAAAAGATTATTCAAACTCAAGAAACCGAACGCCGTCGCCTTGCTCAAGACCTACACGATGATTTAGGCGGTACACTTTCTGCGATCAAAGGACGACTGTCTAATGAAACGGTTCACCTCGAAACGATTCATTTGGTTGAAAAAGCCATCGAAGACTTACGCTTGGTTTCCAGAAATTTAATGCCTCCCGAATTGGCCAATGAAGGACTGGTGAAAGCAATATCGCATACGATTGAACGCCTACAAAATACTTTTCAAATAGAATTTACCTACATTTCTTTTGGGAACGAGGTTCGACTTTCGGAGGAAAAAGAGCTTAATATTTATCGCATTGTGGCAGAATTACTTAATAATGTAGTTAAACATTCAAAAGCAACTAAAGCGATTATTCAGTTAATTTATTATGAAAAATATTTACTTATCTCTTTTGAAGATAATGGAATAGGCATAAATACTAATGAAAATAGTTGGGGAATTGGTTTAAAAAACATAAATTCAAGGGTTGAATTTATGAAAGCCAAAATAATTACAGATTCTAACGCCACAGGAACAACTTTTATGATTGAAGTTCTCTATAATTGAAATAAACCACAAATGAAACATACACTACTAATTGCTGACGACCATACTCTATTTAATGAAGGTGTTAAACAACTATTATCCGATAATTATGAAATCGTGGCACAGGTCTATGATGGAAAAGACGTATTACCAGCCATTCATCTCAAAAACCCCGATGTTATTTTATTGGATATAAATCTCCCTTCAATTAACGGTTTTGATTTAGCCAAAGAAATCAAGCGTTCTTTTGAATCTTTGAAGATTATATTCCTTTCTATGTATGAGGAAGCCAAGTTTATTGAGCAATCTCAGCAGCTTCAAGTGCATGGATATATGCTCAAACATTCCAGCAAAGAAGAACTCATAATAAGTATTGAAAGTGTTTTGGCAGGTACTATTTATTACGACCCAAAGCTCAAAAAAAATCAAATAAACCTCCATCACGATGATTTTTTTGTAAAACAATTTTCATTAACGCCCAGAGAAATTGAAATTATAAAGCTCATCAAAGCGGGAATGGACACCGCTAAAATAGCCGAAAAATTATTCCTCAGCGAAGAGACTGTAAAATCTCACCGAAAGAATATTTATTTCAAACTAAACATCAATAAAGTAGCAGAACTCATTACATTTGCGGTTAAAAATGGCATTTGATAAATTAATAAATCAAGATGAAAATAATTCTCCTCATTTTCCTAACAATCAACAGTATAGTAAATTTAAACGCTCAAACAAAATCTAAATCCAAAAGCCTTTTTAATGGTAAAGATTTTACGGGTTGGCATGTTGACGTGCCTGCCATGGATGGAAAACCAGACGTAAAAAGCCCTTTTATTATCAGAAATGGAATGTTAGTGAGTTTGGCCGAGCCACAAGGGCATATTATTACCGATGCCATCTATGAAAATTATCAATTAGAAGTTCAATATCGTTTTGCAGGAAAACCTGGTAATTGCGGGGTTCTGGTTCATGCTTCTACGCCCTGAGTGCTTTACAAAATGCTTCCTGTCATTACGAGCGAAGCGAATTGCAATCTGTTGGATTTATGAAAGGATTTATGAACACTTCTTCTCGTGAACCAACAGACTGGTTTGGCGAAATGCCGATTCGTGCCTCGTAATGACAATCCTTTAAGTCTTAGATTTAGTCTTCTCCAAAGTAATCATTATCTATTTTTTTAATATCAAAAGTTGCCGACACAGAAACAGCAAGATTAAAATCAATCATTAATTCAGTTAATTGTTCTCCATCTATTAGCACAATTTTTGTGTCATTCTTTGGGTGATATTCTCTTGCATCGGGTGTATATCTTGAAGTTGTAATGAAAACACCCTTTTTTGCTCCTTGTCCTGCAAGTGCTCCAATAAATTTTTGAATTTCTGGTCTTCCAACTGAACCTTCCCATCTTTTAGCTTGAATATAAATTACATCCAGCCCAAGTCGATCTTCTTTAATAATTCCATCAATTCCCTCATCGCCCGATTTACCAATAGATTTTCCTGCATCCTTAATTGAACCTCCGTAGCCCATTTTAACTAATAATTCAACAACTAAATTTTCAAAAAATGCTGGTGTGCAACTTTTTATTTTTGTTAATAATTCTTGTGATAGATTTTTTCTAATTTTTAGATAATTTGATTCTAATATTTCTTCGGGTGTTTCAGTAATTAGTGGATTGTCAAATTCAATTGAAGCATCATCTTCTTCTTTTGCTCTCGTCGTCCTTTCTAAATATGCTGGTATAGTCTTCAGTAATCTTAAATTAATTTCACGATGGTTTTCCGAAAGCAATTTTTTACCTTGTTCCGTAATTTTAAATGAACTTCTTTTTGTATTTTCGAATAGTCCTGCCATTTTGAAATGAGATTTTGCCCAAGCAACTCTGTTTGGAAAAGTTTTAGCAACGCCACTTGGTAAAAATACATTTTGCTCTTCATCTGTCAACCCAAATAAAGGAGCTAATTTTTGGTTAGTTTCAACAGTTGTATGTTCTTCTCCATCTCCTAAAATAGTTAAAAATGGAAGCATTATTTTTTGAAAATCTGGTATCATTCTATAGAGTTTTAATTATGAATCTAATTTAATGCAATTTTAAGGGGATTCAATTATTATGAGTACGAATATTGATTTTACTCAATACATTGAGTAAAATATTATGTTCATAAAATCAGAAATAAAAATCC
Source organism: Arcicella sp. (assembly GCA_043756925.1). GTDB lineage: Bacteria > Bacteroidota > Bacteroidia > Cytophagales > Spirosomataceae > Arcicella. Next base: position 9,155 of record JAYVRF010000086.1, read on the forward strand.
TTCAAAAAAAGGATAGTGGATAATCGTCAATTTATCTAAGTTATTATGGGTTCTCGGCAGGTCGGGAAGACAACTTTGGTCAAGCAATTGATTGCCCAATTGGATGTCCCAACGGTTTTTGTGGCTGCTTGATTATTGATGAAATTCAAAAGATTGATAATTGGGCCGAGGTCATTAAAACTGAATGGGATAAAGACCGTCTTGAAAACAAAAATATCAAGATGATTTTATTTGGTTCAGCCTGTATGTTGAAGTAAAAAGTGGCAGAACGCAAAGTGCCAAGGGTATGATTGCTTTTGAAAAGAAAATACGGTACGACAAAGTTTTACTGATTGGAAACAGTGGAATTCCTTGGCAAGATTTCTTAAAATCGGATGTGAATATGCTTTTTGAAATGTAACTTGCAAAATCAATCTTACACAAGTTTTTTAAGACCCAATGCAATCCCCAAAATTTAAAATATATTCTTCTTCCGCAGGTTCGGGCAAGACTTATACGCTTGCGAAGGAATACATCAAATTAGCCCTTAAAACTACTTCTCCTTGGTATTTTAATCATATTTTGGCGGTAACTTTTACCAAAAAAGCCTCCGAAGAAATGAAGGAGCGAATTATGAAATATCTCCGACAATTCGCCAGCACTGATGCCAAAGACATTGAAGAATCGGATGGTATTTTTCAGCAAATTTTGGTAGAATTACAAGAAGATGGCGTTGAAATTGATGAGTGGGAACTCCGCAAACGGGCTAATAATACCTTCAAACACATCATTCACGAATACGCTAATTTTTCGGTTTCAACGATTGATTCTTTTGTGCAGAGAATCGTGGCGGCTTTTACGGAGGAATTGGGTTTTCCATTTAACTTTGAAGTAAGCCTTGATTCGGGCATGTTGTTAGATGCTGCCGTTGAACAATTATTTCAGAAGGTAAATACCGAAAATTTTGAGCAAATCACGGAAGCAATTCAGAGTTTTGCGATGGAAAAAGCCAATGAAGGAAAATCATGGAATCGTCTGCCCGAAGAGTTAGCCAATTTCGGAAGAAGTCTATTGTCAGACCAATTTCAAACTTCCGTAGAATTACTTTCAGAAATGCAACCCGCTGATTTCTTGATAATTGAGGAGAAATTAAAAAAGTATTGCGAACACATCGAAACTAAAATAAAGACCGTTGCCAATGTAGCTTCCGAATCCATTTATGAAGCGGATATTGACATAATAAACTTTTATCAATCGAATAAAGGCGTTGGTGCTTATTTTCAAAGACTGCAATATCAAGACGTTTTTTATCAAGCAAATTCTTACATTCACAAGGCGTTGAAGGACGATATGTGGTATTCAAAAACTTGTAAAAAAGATGTTTCCGCAAGAATTGATGGCGTTAAAGTTGAATTACGGTCATATTTAGAAGAAATTATCAAGATTCACCATATCGAAAAACCTAAATTTATCCTTTACAAAGAAATATCAAAACAACTTAAAAAATTGGCTTTATTGAGTCAATTAAAAAAAGAAATTGCTGATATTCAAAATGAAACGGGTCAAGTTCACATTTCGGAATTTAATCGTAAAATCCTTGAAATTGTAATGACCGAACCAATTCCGTTTGTGTATGAGCGTTTGGGCGAAAAATTTAACCATATTCTTATTGACGAATTTCAAGATACTTCCACGTTGCAATGGCATAATTTCCTGCCTTTGATTGAAAATTCCTTGGCAAACGGGCATTTTAATATGGCAGTTGGTGATGCCAAACAGTCCATTTATCGCTTCAGAGGTGGTGAAATGGATTTGATTGTTCATCTGCATAAAGAGAATTTGGAGGCGTTGGTGATGGGTCACGAAGAAAATGATTTTTTAATCGAGCGTTACCAAAGTATTCGCCAATATCTAAAACCCGAAAATCTCACAACCAATTATCGGAGTGCGAAAGAAATTATCAAATTCAACAATGATATTTTTCAATTTATCAAGGAATCTCCCGATAATGAGGCAATTGCACCGATTTTACCAAAAGTTTATGACGAGTTTTTCGCTCAACAAATTCCCCCAAATTCCAAATGTGGTGGACACGTTGAGATTGATTTTTTGTCGGGCAGCAGTGAAGATGAATTAATGATTGATAGAATCCTCGAAATCATTGAGGAAAGCCTTTCTGCGGGTTATTCTTATGAAGATATTGCGGTGCTTTGTCGCAAAAATTCTCATGCCCGAATCGTTGCAAGTTCTTTGAAAGATGCAAATATTCAAGTCATTTCTTCGGACTCTCTAAATTTAAACTTTTCCGAGGCGGTCAATCTCACGATTGCGTTGATGAAAGTGATTCAAAATCCAGAAAATACCTTAGCAAAATACGAAGCTATTTACTTGTTTTACCGAGTGGTTTTACAACAAATTCCGAATACTGACGATAATCAAATTATTAAACAAGCCATTGAAAATAAGGATGTTAATCAGTTTTATCAATTGATTGAAACCCAAGGGTATAAGTTGCATTCATTTCGTTTGCAACAAATGGCTTTGTATGAAGTAGCCGAGAAAATTATTAACACATTCAATCTTTTTGAGCATTATAAAGAATTAGATTTTTTATTCAGATTCTTAGACGTTGTCCTTGAATTTCAGACCAAAAAAAGTACGCACCTTACCGATTTTTTACAATTCTGGGAACAGAAGAAAAACGTGCTTTCAATCTCCACGCCCGATGGTCAGAATGCGGTGACGGTCACCTCCATCCACAAGGCAAAAGGTTTGGAATATCCAGTGGTAATTATTCCGTATTGTTGTTGGACAATGGACACGGGGATATATTCCGAAATATGGGCGAATTTACCCAAGGAGGTTGAATTCAAATCAACTTTAACTACTTCTTTGAAAACTTCTCCATTGAGAATCGCTACAAAATTAGCGGAGACAGTCATTGCCCCACAGTATTACGCTGAAAAAGAAAAGACGTTTTTGGAGAGTTTAAATATGTTATACGTAGCCCTCACTCGCCCGACCGACCGATTATATTTGGTGGTTAAAAAAGACACTTTCAAATTTGAGAAAACTGTTGGTAATCAATTGTACCGTTTTGCCGAATGTCCAGAAATTGAAAAGGGCGAAAGGTTTATTAAAATTATCAGTCAGGGAGAAAATAAAAAAGTAAAATTAGAACAAAAGAAAGATTTGCAAGTAATTGAAATACAAGCAATTGAGAGTTCTGAAAAGAGCAATATCATTAAATTAAGACAATCGGCAGAACGACTTTTTGATATTGAAACCTTTGAAAAAAGTCGTGATTATGGCAATAAAATTCACAATACTTTTGCCAAAATAAAGACGATTTATGACGTTGAGTTTGCCTTAGAAGAATCCGTCAGGGAAGGCTTAATTATGGAAAGTGAATTGGGAGATTTACGAAATAATGTCCTTAAAATTATTAATTTAGAAAAGATAAAACCAATCTTTTCAGTTCATCAAAATTTGGTAAAAAATGAGCGTGAAATTTTGATGCCCAAAGGGAATCCTCTTCGTCCTGACAGAGTTGTAAGGTTGAAAGACCGAATTGTGATTTTGGATTACAAAACGGGTTCAAAATCAGAATCTCATAAACTTCAAGTGCTCGAATACATGAATATTTATAGAAAAATGGGGCATCAAAAAGTGGAGGGAATCTTGGTTTATCTGGAAGGTGAGGAGGTTGTTGAAGTTTGGTAGGGGTTATGGTTTGGTTGTTTGAAGATAGTATGATAAATCAATTACGACCAATTTTATGTAATTACCACTTTTCTTAACAATCATCAACATTTTAATCCCGAAGTCCACAAATTTCCCCTAACTTTGTATCCCGTAACAGCAGGTTGCGGAATTATTCTCCTCCTCAAGTTTCTTTTCAAAAAAGTCTCAAACGTAATGTACTGCATTTAGAAAATTACTCCTAAAAAGTAGTTGGGAAAGTTTATTGTTTTTTTTACGTGGATGGCTTTTGACTTACGACCAAAATAAAATTTATCATATATATGTCAAGTAAAGGACAACCAAAAATCGCAAAATACATATTTGTTACGGGCGGTGTAACATCATCATTGGGTAAGGGAATTGTGGCCTCTTCGTTAGCTAAGTTATTGCAAGCCAGAGGTCTATCTTTAACAATTCAAAAATTTGACCCATATATCAATATTGACCCAGGCACTTTAAACCCTTATGAACACGGCGAATGTTACGTTACAAACGACGGAGCAGAAACCGACCTCGACCTCGGACATTACGAGCGTTTCTTGGGCGTACCAACTTCGCAAGCCAACAACATTACCACAGGACGAGTTTACAATAACGTGATTACGAGAGAGAGAAGAGGTGATTATTTAGGAAAAACGGTCCAAGTAATTCCGCACATAACGGATGAGATTAAACGTAATATTTTGATTTTGGGAGAAACAGGTTTGTATGACATCGTAATTACTGAAATTGGCGGATGCGTTGGAGATATTGAGTCATTGCCATTTATTGAAGCCGCTCGTCAATTGAAATGGGATTTAGGCGAGAAAAATACGCTTTTTATTCACCTAACTTTGGTTCCTTATTTGGCTTCTGCGGGTGAATTAAAGACAAAACCAACCCAACATTCAGTTCGTGCATTGTCAGAATTGGGCGTTCAACCAGACATAATTGTTTGCAGAACTGAGCATACAATTCCGATGGAAATGCGAAGAAAAATTGCTTTGTTTTGCAACGTTTCGCCAAATGATGTTATTGAGGCAATGGACGCAGAAACAATTTATGATGTGCCATTATTGATGCGTAAGGAAAAACTTGATCAACGTGCTTTGTATAAATTAGATATTTATAATGATAAGGATGCAGATTTGGAGAGTTGGAAGAGTTTTTTAGGTAAACTCAAAAACCCAACGGAACAAGTTACGATTGGTTTGGTGGGTAAATACGTTGAATTAAAGGATTCTTACAAGTCAATTGCCGAAGGTTTAATTCACGCAGGTTCAGTTAATGAAACAAAAGTAAACGTTATTTGGATTTCTTCTGAAAGTTTGGTAGAAGGAGATTACGAAAAGAAATTAGAAGATTTAGATGGAATTTTAGTCGCCCCAGGGTTTGGCGAAAGAGGAATTGAAGGAAAAATTAATGCAGTAAAATACGCCCGTGAAAAGAAAGTACCGTTCTTCGGAATTTGTTTGGGAATGCAGTGTGCCGTGATTGAATACGCAAGAAACGTGCTTGGTTTGACCGATGCCCATTCATCAGAAATGAATCCAGAAACCACAAATCCAGTAATTGATTTGATGGAAGAGCAGAAATCGGTTACTGACAAAGGTGGAACGATGCGTTTGGGAGCTTATGCTTGTAAATTGGAAAAAGGCTCATTGGCTCATCATATTTACGGAAAATTGAATATTCAAGAGCGTCACCGTCATCGTTATGAGTTCAATAACGCCTATTTAGAACAATTCAAAAATGCGGGATTAACGGCAACGGGTATCAATCCAGAATCAGGTTTAGTAGAGATTGTGGAATTGAAAGACCATCCTTATTTCATCGGCGTTCAGTTTCATCCAGAATATAAATCAACGGTTATCAATCCAGCCCCTTTATTCATACATTTTGTGAAAGCAGTTTTGAAAAATGCGATTCCTTTGATGAAAGGCGTTAAATGAAATAGGCTATAATGGCTTTTTTTAAAAGAGACAGGCTTCGGCTTCGTCTCTTTTTTTGTTACAATTATGATTGATAATACGCAATTTCGATTAATTTTCGATAAAAAATCCTTAATCGTCGCACATTTTGTCATTATTTTATATTTTGTTTGCAGAATAATCATTGCTAAATGATTTATCATTTAAAATAGCTTTTGACTTCAAACAAATACTGTAAAATAATTGTTTTCTTATTTCATTTTCTAAAAATCACATGAAAAAATTCTTCTCAATTGCCCTGATTTTACTTGGGGTCACGGGTAATTTATTTGCCCAAGAACGTTCAGGTAAAGTTTCCGATGGCACAAGTAAAACACGCCTGTAAATGATGCGACTACATTATTAGACCCTTGGGAAATCCGTAATATGGGACCAAGTAGAACCTTAGTTTTAATTAACGGAAAGCGTAAAAATTTAAGTTCGTTATTATACGTTCAGTTTTCGCCAAGTCGTGGAGAAACGGGCGTTGATATTTCGGCAATCCCACAACAAGCCATCAAACGAGTTGAAATTTTGTGTGATGGTGCTCTGCCCAATACGGTTCTGATGCCATTGCGGGCGTTATGAACATCATTTTGAAAGATAAATACGGAATATACTTCGTTGAACTTCAACACGGGGATTACTTCTGCGGGAGACGGTGGAATGTATGGTTTAGCGTTGAATGGTGATGGAAATTTTGGAGCGAAGGGATTTGTAAATTATACCGTTGATTTCTCTCAACAAAATACAGCGGTTCGTTCTGGAAATATTCATTTACCAACTGAAATTGCCACTTTTGGAGGTGGTTCTGCACAAGAAGCTTTAATTACAACTTATTTAAAAGATTATCTAACGGGTGGAAACATCAATGGAACAGCCGAGACAACTGCGGGTAAGTTTTTGGTAAACTTTGGCGTTCCAGTTGGCGATTACAATGAGTTTTATGGTAATGCTGCTATGGTGGTTAAAAGAGTTTCAAGTTTTGCCAATTATCGTACACCATATTGGAGACAAGACCGTGGATTATTACACAGTCCAACTAACAACGGTGGCAAGAATTATTTAACCGCAGCAACTTTGGCTTTCCCAACGGATGGAGTAGATCTTTACAAAGGATATGTTGGATACGTTCCAACTTTTGAGGGAGATTTGCTCTATTATAATGCCACATTAGGCTTAAAAGGTGAAACAAACGGTTGGAAACACGATGGTAGTTTAACAATTGGTGGAAACACTCAGGAATATACCGTTGATAACACCGTAAACCGTACCTTGGAAAAATCAAGTCCAACACGTTTCAAGCCAGGTGGATTTGAGTTTAGTCATATCGTTGGAAACATTGATGTTTCAAAGGCAGTGACGGACAAATTAGGCATTGCATTTGGTATGGAAGCACGCACGGAAGCCTACACAATCAAAGCAGGCGATGAGGCATCATACACAGGAGAAGGCTCGAATTCATTTCCAGGAATTAATAAGTTGAATGAGGGTGTGAACAAGCGTTTCAACGTGGGTGCATACTTTGATGTTAGTTATGATATTACAAAAGATTTCTTAATTAACGGAACCGTCCGTACTGAAAGCTACTCTGATTTTGGTTCAAGAAATGTATGGAAAGTGGCTTCTCGTTATAAATTAGCGGATGATAAATTAGTGCTAAGAGGTTCAGTTTCGACGGGTTTCAGAGCTCCAACTTTACACCAAACTTTTGCACAATCTGTTCAAGCATCTTTTGCGGGAGGCACAATCCAACTATCAGGTTTGTTCAATAACCGTTCTGCACAAGCTCGTGCCTTAGGTATTCCAAACTTAAAGCCTGAATTATCAACCAATATTACCTTCGGATTTGGATTTAATCCAACAAAAAATCTTAGTGTAACGGTTGATTATTACAACATCAGAATTACAGACAGAATCGTTTACAGTTCTTCAATCAATACAAATGATAAAAGGTTAGCCGTGCCAACGACTGATTTAGGCAGGATTTTGAAAGGTACTTCGATAGGAAAAGATAATTTTGATTTAGCCAGTGTTCAATTTTTTATCAATGGAATTGAAACGGTAAACTCAGGTTTGGATTATGTAATTTCATACAGAAATATTAACTTGGGAATGGGTAAATTGGGCGTAAGTTTGGCTGGAAACTTTGTTTTGGGTAATTCAATTATTGGAAATCCAACTACGCCAAAAGCAATTGCAGATGCAGGTTCAAGTATTTTGAATACACAAATCAGATCATTATTGACTGATAGCCGTCCAAGATACAAGTCAATTTTGTCGTTGAATTATGCAGTCAAGAAATGGAACTTCAATTTAGCCAATACCTTGTTTGGTTCAACCTCATTTCAAGATTTGGATAATGGTGGTGATGATATGGAAAATGTAAAAGCTGAATTTTCGCCAGTAGTTGTTTCAGATTTAAGCGTGGGTTACAATTTTAGTAAAAATGTTTCTTTCACGGCAAATGTAAATAACTTACTAAACGTATTGCCAAAATGGGATTTATACGCTTTGAACTCGAAAGGAGAGTCTGCCATCAACACGCCCGAGAAAAAAGCCTTGTTACGAGGATTCTTAGGATTCAGTGGTCGTTATGACATTCTTGGCTACTACGGTTCGCAGTTCAGTCAGTTAGGAACGATGTTCAATGCAAATTTGCAGATTCGTTTTTAATTGAGAAATAACTTTAATTCTAACGCAGGACGGGCTTTGAACCAAGCCTGCGTTTTGTTTTTATCCAAAATCACAAGCAATATAACCTTTAATCACAATTAACTTTAATCCATTACCAAATGCGGATAAGTCTTAGTAATTTTGCACTTCAATTTACGCAAATCAAATATTAATTTAAAAGCGAGTTTTAAACTCAAAAATGTACGAGAAATAATGATGGATAAAAATCAAATCACGGGTTTAGTGTTGATAATGGCAATGTTGCTGGGTTATCAATTTTTCTTTGCCCCTAAGATTGAACCAGAGAAACCACAACAGAAACCCAAAATTACCCAAGCCACTGTTACCCCTCAAAAAGTTACTATACTTGATTCAAATGCCGCAAAAACTGCCGCAGGAGATTTTGCAAATGCTGCGGTTGGAATAAATGAGGAGGTTGTTTTGGAGAATAAAGACATTAAAGTAACTTTTACGTCACAGGGTGGACGTGTTAAACAGGTTTTATTGAAAAATTATGAAACTTATGAGTCATTCAGCAATATCGTAGCAAAAGCCAAAGTACCACTCATAATTTTTGACCAAGATTTTGATAAAGTTACCCTTGAATTACCTACCACAAAAGGAAATGTTGATTTGAATAAATTGTATTTCAGCACAAATTCAGTTGGTGGCGTGGTTGCAGAAGGAAAAACGGACAAAGTAGTTTTTACGTTACAACTGGCTAATGGTCAGACTGTTGAACAAACTTATACGTTGGCAGGGACAGGGTTTTTATTGGATAATGACTTAAAATTAATGGGTTTAGACGGGATTTTAAGGAATGAATCAGTAAAAATGAATTGGGTTGAGAATGTTCGTCCAACGGAGAAAGATTTTACGGAGAATCGTAAAGCAACGGTTAATTATTTAATTAGTGACGGAGAGAATTTTGACCAATTAGCGGAAGTGCCAACGGGTTCGGAAGAAGAAAAGTTAGACCAACCGATAAAGTGGATTGCGTTCAAGAAAAAATACTTTTTATCAAGTTTTATTACTAAAAATGACCCAATTCAGCGAGCTAATATTGTGGCAACTGCCAACGAACAAGATTCGGTAAATATCAAAACGCTTCGTGCCAATATGGATTTGAATTTGGCAGGAATAAAAGCTGGAAAAGGGAACTTTCAATGGTATTTTGGACCGAATGATTATAATATTATCAAAGACGTTGCTCCAGGTTTTGGTAAGAATGTTAAGTTAAGTTACGACATTTTCCTTCCAATCACTCGCTACATTTTCGTTCCTTTATTTAATGTATTGGAAAAGGTTTTTGCAAATTACGGTTTATTAATTATTGCGTTAGTTCTGATTATCAAATTTGCCTTGTTACCTCTGACTTACAAATCTTATGTGAGTATGGCAAAAATGAGAATTTTACAGCCTGAATTGAATGCGATTAAAGAAAAAATCGGTGACGACCCTGCTAAACAACAACAAGCTCAGATGAAATTGTATGGTGAAGTTGGTGTGAGTCCTTTGAGTGGATGTATACCTGTGATTGCCACAATGCCCGTTTTGATGGCAGTTTTCATGTTATTTCCCAACTTGATTAACCTCCGTCAAGAATCATTTTTGTGGGCAAATGACCTTTCAACGTTTGACTCAATCGCAACGCTTCCTTTTAGTATTCCTTTGTATGGAAATCACGTCAGTTTGTTTACTTTGTTAATGACGGTTTCAAGTATTGCCTACGGGTATTACAACAATCAAAACACGCCAGATCAAACTGGACAACCAATTGACATGAAGAAAATGGCTTATGTTACGCCCGTAATTTTTATGTTTGTGATGAATTCTTTGCCAGCGGGTATGAGTTTTTATTATTTCATTTCAAATATTGTCACGATTGGTCAGCAAATTGGAATTCGTAAATTTGTGGATGAAGATAAAATCAAGGATATTTTGGATGAAAACCGCAAAAAAATTGCAGCGGGTGGTGGTGCTAAGAAATCACGTTTTTCTGAATATATCTCCAAGCAAATGAAAGCGGTCGAAGAAGCACAAAAGACTCAAACGCCAGCAATTGATACTAAGAAAAAGAAAAAATAAGTGTATGTTTTCATTTAAAAACAGGCAATAGAAACAAAATCTGTTGCCTGTTTTTTGTTTATTGTATAATTCCATACTTTTACAAACCAACTCAATCAAAACAATATGAAACAAGGAAAAGCCCGATTTGACTATCAGTTAAATAAAGTAAATTTACTGCTTACGGAATCAAAAAATCATGAAAACCCACCACTTTGGCTACTTTTAAACGATTTGAGGACGCCGATGTTCATGTTGGAAAGTTTATCGAAAATATATACCAAGTTCCATAACAAAGCATTTTTTACTGAACTAAAAGAGCTTTTTAAGGAAATTGAAGATACTTTGGGAGCAATTGACCATTATGCCGAATTTTTGAGAGAATTTCATGCGGATGAAAAAATACCCGAATCCATTAAATCTTATTTGGAAAATAAAACTCGTGAAAAGATTGCAGCGTTCAATGAAATATTGATAAAAAGAGGGTGGCATAGTGGGAAAACCTTAACGAAAATCAATGAAGGATTAGCAATTGCGAAGTGGCAAGAGGAAGCGGAAGAAATTGCTAACATTGAAAACTATTACTATAAACAAATCGAAAAAATACAGGAATTTATTATCGAAACGACCTTCGATTTTGATAATATTGAAGACGATGTTCATGAGTTGAGAAGAAAATTACGTTGGTTAAGTATTTATCCACAGGCTTTTCAAGGAGCAATTCAATTGCATGAAACAAAGGAAAGTGCAACCCAATTAGAAAAATATTTGACTGAAGAAACGGTTGCTTCGCCCTTCAATCATTTACCAGAATCTAAAAGTCTTAGTCACCATTTGTTCTTGGAGAAAAATCATTTTTTAGCGTTAAGTTGGATAATTGCTGATTTGGGTAATTTGAAAGATAAAGGACTCAAAATCACCGAATTGAAAGATGCTTTTCAAGAGATATTCTTTCTAAAAGATGCAGAAGCTATGAATGAAGCGTATCTTGTTTTGGGCGAAAAGTACCCTAAAATGGAGACTTTATTGCAAAAGGCAAGCGTAGTGTCAAAGGCATTTTTTGAAGAAAAGATTTTAGATAAATTGATTTGGGGAGCTGATTGAGTAAGTAAAATAAAAATATGAATAATCAAAATCAACCACTAAAAATTTGGGCAGGATTAATAACACTTTATTTAATTTGGGGTTCTACTTATCTGGGCATTAGGTTTGTGGTTGAACGTGTGCCTCCTTTTATGGCTTCGGGAATGCGTAATTTTTTGGCGGGTTCTATTCTTTTAATTTTTGCAATACTAACAAAGAAATTCCAAAAGCCAAGTCGCAAAATGTTGATTACCACCGCTTTGTCTGGATTTTTAATGATTTCCGTCGGTAATGGACTTATTACGAGTGCAGCCCGATGGATTCCTTCCAGTTATTCAGCCTTGTTTGCGGCACTAAGTCCAATTATTTTAGTGCTAATGTTATGGAATTTAACCAAAGAAAAGCCTAAAAAAACGGTGATTATTGGTTCAATTTTGGGATTAGTTGGTGTCAGTATTTTAATGAGCCTAAAATCTTTGGCAATTAAAGGGACAGAACAATATTATTTGTTAGGAATCTTTTTCCTTTTCGTTTCCGTAATAAGTTGGAATATTGGGGTAATCTTGATAAAAAAAGCGGATATTAATCAATACAGTACTTCACAAATTGCGGGAACGCAGATGTTTGTGGGAGGTTGTTTATCCTTGATTTTCAGTTATTTACACGGTGAATTTGATAATTTTTACGTTGGAAATGTTAATGATAAAGCTATTTTCTCTTTCATCTATTTATTGATTTTCGGTTCAATTATTGGTTTTCTGGTTTTTGGATGGTTATCGAAGGTTGCTCCACCAACACTTATTGCAACCTATACCTATGTAAACCCTCTGGTGGCAATGATTTTAGGTGCCGTTCTCGCTAATGAAAAATTGCATCCACTCATGCTTTTGGCAAGTGGAATTATAATTTCAGCGGTAATTTTGATTACTTCTGCAAATCGAAAAGAAATTTTACAAAAAAACTAAGTAAAACTATTTGGCGTTAAACATTCACTCTTCACATAAATTTTAATTATGAATCCCAACTTATTTTCGCCTCTAAAATTAAGGGAAATTACCCTCAAAAACCGAATTGTTGTCTCGCCCATGTGTCAATATTCAGCACAAGATGGATTCCCGAATGATTGGCATTTTGTGCATTTGGGTAGTCGTGCGGTTGGTGGTGCAGGTTTAATTTTTACCGAAGCTGCCGCTATTTCACCAGAAGGACGTATTTCTCCCGCTGATTTAGGTATTTGGAAAGATGAACACATTGCTCCTTTGAAAAGAATTACTGATTTTATCCACCAAAATGGTTCAATTGCAGGCATACAATTGGCTCACGCAGGCTATAAAGCAAGTTCACAAGAACCTTGGAATGGACGAAGTTATATTAGTCCAGAAGATGGAGGTTGGGAAGTTTTTTCGCCCAGTGAAGTTATGCTTCCAGACAATGAATCAATGTCTTCAATGCTGTCATTGGAAGGCATCAAAAAAGTAATTGAAGATTCCAAAAAAGCTACCGAAAGGGCATTAGAGGCTGGTTTTAAGGTAATTGAAATTCATGCCGCACACGGTTATTTACTCCATGAATTTATGTCTCCTTTAATTAATAAACGAACCGACGAATACGGTGGAAGTTTTGAAAATCGGGTAAAACTATTATTGCAAATTACCGATGATGCCAGGGCAATAATTCCAGAAAATTTGCCACTTTTTGTCAGAATTTCTGCCACTGATTGGCTTGAAAATGGTTGGACAATTGACGATTCAATTAAATTAGCTGCAATTCTAAAAGATAGAGGTGTTGATTTAGTAGATTGTTCTTCGGGAGGATTAACTCCCCCTGAAAAAATACCAGTAGGATTTGGTTATCAAGTTACTTTCGCTCAATCCATTCGTGAAAAAACGGGTGTAAAAACGGGTGCAGTTGGTATGATTGTTTCGCCACAACAAGCCGAAGAAATCATCACAACTAAGAAGGCAGATTTAGTATTTTTAGCCCGTGAAATGCTCCGTGACCCTTATTTTCCTTTGCGAGCGGCTTATGAATTGGGTTATGATATTGAATGGGTGAAGCAATATGAGCGAGCGAAGCGGGTTAAAAAATGAAACATTATTTATTGGGTAAAGAACGTAGTGGAGGCTCAAAACCTCCACTACGTTCTTGCTCTATGAGAGCTCTTATTTAAGAAATCAATCCAACGAAACCGTTTGTTTCCCACCCTTCAAAATCACCGTTTTCCCATTCCAAACGAAACGACCGTTAACATTTTCGGGTAAAGTAACTTCTCCCTCAATTCCAGTTTTCCCTTTTCTTTTTACGGTCACTTTTATTTCTCCTTTTGGATGTGGCATTTTTCCTTCAACATCATTTAATATGTCCAATGCGGGTTGAATAAGCACTTCCTCAAAACCCGGGGCATCGGGCATAATACCGCAAATAGTTGCTAAAAAATCATAATTTGGTGATGCCGACCAAGCATGACAATCGGAACGGGCTGGTTCTTCTTTCTCCGCAAAAGTAGTTAAACCCATGTTAATCATTTCTCTCCATGGTTGCAAAGTGCTGTGATAACGGTCCGCCATGCCTACTTTTTTTAGTGCTTGGGTTAAATAAAATTTGAAATAAAATGTGGTTTGAATTAAGGAATCATCGTTCAAAATCTTCTCCATTATTGCCTTCTCGTTGGTTTTTGGAACGCTGTTAGAAAGCAAAGCAAAAATATTTGCGTGTTGGCTGAACACCTTTTTATCGGGTGTATCTGAAACCTCTCCTCTTGTTTCATCATAACATAATTGATAGGTTGATTTTGAAATTATATCTGCCAAAGTTTTGTAATAAATTGCTTTATTTTTTTGTCCGTAAGTTTCAAAAATTGCTGAGGCTTGACGTAGAGTATAAGCATATTGAAAGGAAATAATGGAGGAATTTCCACCCGTTACCCCTTCGGGAACGCCACCAATATCCGCCTTTGTGTCCCATTGCCAAGGTTTTGCCCAATCCACGAATTGCCACCAATTAAGCGGTCCCAACATATTTTTCTTGGGGTCAAGTTTTCTTTCATACCACGCTAATACTTTTTCAATATTTGGCAAAAAAGATTGCACAAATTTGTCATCTTTTCGGTGCATCCAATAATCGTAAGTCATCGATACCCAAAATAATGAAAAAGTTGGAATAATTTGAGGAATGTTTGAGGGATAGCGGCTTTGGGTTAATCCTTCTGAAACAGTAGAATTATCAAAATCCATCAATGCTTTTCGCATTAAGCGGTCGTCACCCGAAACGTACATGGAAATTAACGATTGAATTCGAGTATCGCCCGTGTATTGTAATTGCTCGTAATAAGGACAATCAAAGTAATTTTCACCGCCACAAAGTCGGGCAGTTTGCCAACCAACTTTCCAAATATTGGTCATTGATTTATCATTTTTACTCGAAAAAGAAGCTTTCTCTTCAAAGGGGTAACCCGTTTTTAGACCATAAAATGAATTAATCGTCAATGGTTCAGATTTTGTTTCAATTTCTAATTCGATATAACGGAACGTCCTGAACCACAACGGTTTAAAAATTCTTTTAACTTCACCATTTGGTCTGAAAATATCCTGATTGCCCATGACTTTACGACCAGTTATTTCATTGCGATTTCCTTTTTCTTTCTTATCATTCATCAAAGCCTCAGCATAAGTGAATTGAATTGATGAACCTTTTCCTCCGCTAACAGTCATCTCTGGATAGGCTACGGTTTCAAAAGTTTGGTCGAGTAAAATAGTAGTTTTTGTATTGGCGGGAATCGTAAAAGTCCCCGTTCCCTTCAACCATTTGTCGTTTACTTCTTCATCTTTTAGGTTAGTGAAACGACGAATTTCTTTAATGGGTTGATAAATTTCTTCCATTTGCGGGATTGCTCTTGGTACTAAATACCATCCCGCACCCGAACCTGTACCTGTTGGATATCCAGCCTCAAGTTGTTGAGGTTTATCCCAATTTTTATCATTAAAATTAGTTTTCTCCCAATCAAAAGGATATTTTGAGGCATCAACGTCTTCGCCACAACCCACTACAATAAACGCCCGTAGTTTTGAACCATCAACTGGGAGGGATTTGTATGCTTTATTTTCAATTGCTTTCCAATTATTATCGGTGTTGACAACTTCTTCAACAGCCGAATTCCCTTGAACAATAAATCCTGTTTTATTGCTCATTTGAGCCATTGGCATATCTTTTCCGAAATTCCAGACAACGGCTGCAATGGTGTTTTTTCCTTCTTGTAAAAAGGAAGCAATATCGTAAGTTTCAAAATTCCAGTGCATCAAATCACTTCGGGCAGGACCTGCTCCAACGTAATTTCCATTAACAAAAATACGATAACGATTATCACCTGACACGTTGATAATGAACTGCTTAGGCTTTTGAGCGAGGTCAAAATTCTTTCTGAAATGATATACCCCAAATTCTTTCAAATTGATATTCTGTGGGGCAATCCAATTGGCTTTCCAGCGGAAATTAACGATATTTTCTGCAGGTTGTTGAGCGAAGTTTTTTTGAATATAAATTAAAAAAATAATAATTAAATAAGGTAATTTTTTCATGGTTTTTTGGGGAATAGTGAGCTTCGCTTCTGTTTAATGCAGCTTCTTTCTGAATCAATATTTTACAATTTAGCATAAAAAAAACTATTAGAAAATCTTCAGATAGCTTTTTTATGATTGTTAATAATAATTATTCCTACACCGTTTCAAGCAAATAATTTCTAATCCATTCTTTCTTTACGCCATCAAATTGATTATAATACAAAGCTATTTCTCTGAAATCTTCTTCCATATTTCCAGACAAATATAATGGTTTACGAGTAATAATTCTTCTATTTGGATAATCAAAAACTATCATTACAATTGGCACTTTTGCCTCTAAAGCGATGTAATAAAAACCCGTTCTGAGCTTGGAAACAGCCTTTCTCGTTCCTTCGGGTGCTAAGGCAATGTGCAATCTTTCACTTTCATTAAACATTTCCACCACTGAATCAACCATCCCATTGTTACTAAATCTATCAACGGGTTTTCCGCCGAGCCATCTAAAAATAAACCCAAATACACCGTTGAACAATTCGGCTTTTCCCAAGAAACATATTTTTGTTTTGAGACTTGCACGAGCAAATAATCCTAATAGAAAATCTACCCATTCTGCGTGCGGAGCTACGATAATGATGCTCTTTTTGAGCGTTGAAGGAATTTCACCAACAAGTCTCCATCCAAAAATTTTGAATACAGAGATATAAATTAAGTTAAGCATTTTAAAAAGTGGTTGATGATTTTGATTAACAGAAATATTTTTTAAATATAATTATTTCTTGACTATTTAGCAATTTATTTAGCTGAAATATCAATTTGCATGAATGGATAAGGTGAAAAACAGAGGATAAAAATAATGAGTGTAAGCCATCCTAAAAGTTTACGTTTTAAATCAAGTGGTTCATCAATTTCAACTTCTGGATGATATATTCCCAAGAATCTGCCCAATAAAAATATGAAAGGCAAAAAGCCTGAAAAGCCGTGCAAAGTGGCAATTTGAGGAATATAACTTAATAAAAATTGCAGTACAACAACTCCCAAACTCAAAGCCCAAGCGGTAATTTGGGTTTCAGAAATTCTTGAGAAACAGATTCTTAGAAAGAAAATGTATGCAAATAACCATGCAAGAAAATCTGTTTCGTCAGTATATTGTCCTCCTTTTCCAATTGTTTTTATTTCGTTAATTGAAAATAATCCGTAGCCCGCAAAAAGGGCAAAACTGATAAAAATTATGGGTGAAATAATATTAAAATTCTTCTTTCCAATTAACCCATAAAGAATATGACCACCATCTAATTGACCAATGGGAATGAGGTTTAAAGCCGTAAAAAATAAAGATAGATAACCCGCCCAGATGAATGGATAGTGCATTATTTCAAAATTTGGAGGTAATAATTTGGGGTCTGCTACGTAAGTTTTAAAGAATTTGAATAATAGATTATCCCCTAAAACTAACTGCCCATTCATACTTTTCATATCTCTCAAAATTTCAATAGGATAATCAGCTCCAAATCTTGCGTATTCTGGATGAATTGAAAAGATGTAATCCAAAGGCGGCAAATTGGTAAATCCATAATATAAAACGCCCAAAGCTACCACAAAACCTGCCAGAGGTCCTGCAATACCAATATCAAAGTATTCTTTCCGTGAGCGAGTACGACCAATAATGCGAATAACCGCCCCCATTGTGCCTATACTCATGGTGATTGCACTTAACCACATTGGAATATAATAAGGAAGGGAAACTTTGATTTTGTAATATCGAGCGGTGAAATAATGTCCAAATTCATGAAAAGTTAGAATTCCCAAAAAAGGGATGGAGAACTTCAAACCTTGCCAAAAATCTTCTGGAAAACGGAGAGATTTGTCTCCTTGTTCAAATAGAAAAAAATGTCCCGTAATGGCTTCGGCTCCTGCTAAGGTGGTAGTAATCAAGGTGGTAAGAAATAGAACAGCTTGAATTATCTCGGTTTTATATTTCATTATTTTCAAAGAAGTCTGTAATCGTAATTTGGTTTGGAATAATTTGTTTTGTGTGGATACCTAACGTTGAAGCAGCTTCCAAATTTATCAACATATCATCCAAAAATAAGGTTTCGTTGGCTTGAAGGTTCGCTTCTTTTAAAACCTGTTGATAAATTTCAATTTCTGGTTTCAATTTCCCCATTTCAAAAGAAAGAAAAACGGTTTCAAAAATCTCACTAAAATGATTTATTCCAGCACTTTCAAAAAGTAACTTTTCCACTTGTTGAAAATGAATATTACTGGTATTTGAAAGAATGAAAAGTCGGTATTTTTTTGATAATTCTTGTAGCAATTTTATTCTTTCGGGTTGAATTTTCTGTAATAATCCACAAAATGCTTTGTCTAATTGTGAATCAGAAGCCTTTATTTTCAGTTCCTTACGAAGTGTTTCCCTAAATTCAATATCATCAGAAAGTCCTTTTTCGTAATCTTCCCAAATATGCTTTTCTTTTATAAAATGTCTAACTTCTTCCCACGAATATTCGGAAGATAATTTAGAAAACGCTCTGAAAGTTAGGTCAAAATCAATATCAATTATAACGTTTCCTAAGTCAAAAATAAGGTTTTTCATTTACTTAATAATGTTAAAATGGAACACGGATTAAACCGACTTGACACGGATAAAGTTTTACTTTCCGATACAATCTGTTTAACCCGTGTTTGGTAATTTTACCTAATTATTTATAAACGCCCATACCAGAAAATTTATCAACTCTTTGATTGATTCTTTGTGTTGGAGTAAGTTTTTGTAAATCTATAATCGTCTCTAAAATCACTTTTTTAACTAAATCAATTGCTAATTCTTGGTTCAAATGAGCTCCACCCAAAGGTTCGGGTATAATTCCGTCCACTAAACCGTTGCCTTTCATATCGTTGGCAGTCAATTTTAGAGCTTCGGCAGCTTGTTCTTTAAAATCCCAAGAACGCCAAAGAATCGAAGAACAAGATTCGGGAGAAATTACGGAATACCATGTGTTTTCTAACATCAAAACTTTGTCTCCAATGGCAATTCCCAAAGCTCCACCCGATGCACCTTCACCAATTATGATACAAATAACGGGTACTTTCAACATAAACATATCACGAATATTGCGAGCAATTGCCTCACCCTGACCACGTTCCTCCGCTTCTAATCCTGGAAAAGCACCAGGCGTATCAATCAATGTAACGATTGGTTTACCAAATTTCTCCGCCATTTTCATCAATCTGAGGGCTTTTCTGTATCCTTCTGGATTTGGCATTCCAAAATTTCTTAGTTGACGCTCTTTCGTATTTCTTCCTTTTTGCTGACCAATCAACATGATCGTTTGGTCACCTATTTTACCAAACCCCCCCACCATTGCTTTATCATCGCCCACGGTTCTATCTCCGTGAATTTCAATGAATTCATCGCACATTTGTTCAATATAATCAAGGGTATATGGGCGTTCGGGGTGACGTGAAAGTTGGACTCTTTGCCAACGAGTGAGGTTTGTGAAAGTCTCTTTTTTGAGTTCTTCGATGCTGTTTTCTAATTGTGAAACTGCCAAAGAAACATCAACATTATTATCAGTTGCTAATTTTTTCATCTCCGCCAATTTGGTTTCGAGAGAAGCAATCGGTTTTTCAAAATCTAACAAAGTACGCATGGGCAACAAAAAACGGAGCGAATCCGCAGGTTAGTGTGGCTACAAAATTAGTCAATAATGTTTTGAGAGATGCAATAATTTTGAAAATTTGGTAAAAGTAAGACCTTAGACTGCTAAAAATACTTTACGAATTCCAATTAAAACAAACATAAAAGCCGTGTAAACAATGAAGAACGGCACAATATAATCAATCAAATGAAGGGGCAACATAATGGCAATGATCAATAGCTGAAAACCTAATCCATAGACCGAAAGCATCGTCATAAACCAATTAGGGAAGGTTTTTGCTTTGTATGCTTCACTATCTAATAGGTGAATGGTTCGGTCAAATAATCCGTAAAAAAAATTATACATTTTAAAAAGTATATCAACTGAAACTTGGCTTTCTTGGGGAAAAGCCTTGGGCGTTTTATATTCAAAAATTTTGCTCGTGGTATCGGCTCCGACTGATTTGTTTCTTAGAATGACATAATAATAATTGTATAAAGTTCCCTGTAATTGAATCCCGATAAACGCTAAAATGGTGAACCAAATCGTTGTTTTCGAAACATAACAAATGGACATAAGAAAGGTAAAATTTAGGATAATATCAAAAACGCTGTCCAAATATCTGCCTGTGTATGAGGGCGTATTTTTAATTCTTGCCAATTCTCCATCAGCAGCATCAATAATTGATTTTAGAATAATAAAAAATCCTGCGAAGTAATAATATCCATTCAGAATGCAGTAAATGGCAATCAAACCAGAAATTCCAAAAAGTAAAGTAACGTGAATTGGGGTAAAGCGAGTATTTTTGAGTTGGTTAGCAAAGACCGTGGCAAGTGGTCTTCCATAATCTGATAAATCCAAAAATTTATCTTGTACAGTAAGTTTAGACATTTTGTGGTAATCTTACATCGGGTGACAATATAGTCGGCATACAAAGGTACTTGTTATTTGTATTTTACCCAAAGATTATCAAATTGTTAAATCAGACTTAATATCTTTGTATTTTACCAACCAAATCAACAAATCATGAAATTAATATCTATTTTACTGCTGACCACACTACTTTCGTGGACAATAAAAGCCCAAACAATGTCGGTTGCTCAACAAGACTCGGCTTTTATTCGTGAAAATTACACAAAAACCCAAGTGCAAATTGCCATGCGAGATGGTGTGAAATTATTTGCCAATGTTTACACGCCAAAGGATGCTTCCCCAACCAATCAATATCCAATTGTAATGCAACGCACTTGTTATGATGTTTCTCCCTATGGAAAAGACAATTATCCCAAAATGTTGTATAATTCACGA
>JAYVRF010000087.1:0-8295 GCA_043756925.1 Arcicella sp.
TTGCATTTCCACAAATTTTTTCTTGCTTACACACGAATTTGTGAGAATTATCAATAAGAAAAATACGGTAATTTTGTTCATGATTTTATGATGGGTTGAATCAAAGTAATGGTGGGTTTGAAACGTGTTCAACAATGAGCTAAAACTATCAGAACAAAAACCATGCAATCATTAATGTATCAACAGAAAGACACATGAAAAACGAAAAGAGCAAATGAACGAATCTTTGATGTATCTACTTTGGGCGTTCAACGTTTCCAAAGATTTTTTGATACTTTCTGTCAATCATCCAATACAATATGGAAATGTTGTAATAATATTGATTAATTATATGATACTTCTATTCAAGATGGATATTATTTTTGTCGTAGAGTAAAAGCTAAAAAATCAGACTTCAATCAAGACTATTTTATTTAGAAAAGGCAAGAATTAATTTATGGTTAATAATAAATTAAGTGCTTTAAAAGGCAACGAAGCTAAAAACTAAATAAAATTATTTTGTTAATTTAAGTCTTCCTTCAGTTTGGGAAGACTTTTTTGTACATTTTATATAATTCCAAAAAATCTATTACATGAACATGAACTTAATCTGTTTCTCACATTTACGTTGGAATTTCGTTTACCAACGCCCACAACACCTCTTAGGTCGCTTCTCAAAGCATTATGTTACTTATTATATCGAAGAATTTATTTTTACTGATGAAGAAGATGGATATAATTTTTACACAACCGAAGAGAACGTCTGTGTTGTTACGCCTCATTTAAAACATAATATTTCTGACAATAATCACGACGTTCGCAAAATGAACGTTGTTATGAATTTGTTTAAGGATAAATCAATTTCCAATTATATTTTTTGGTATTATACACCAATGGCTTTGTCATTTACTAAGAGATTTAAGCCAAAGTTTACCATTTATGATTGCATGGACGAATTGAGTGCTTTCAAATTTGCCCCTCACGAATTGAAAATAATGGAAGCAGAATTAATGGAAAAAGCTGATATCGTTTTCACGGGTGGCAATTGTTTATACGAAGCTAAAAAGCATAAACATCACAATATTTTTTCTTTTCCGAGTAGCATAGACAAAAAACACTTTATGCAGGCTCGAGAGAATTTAGAAGAACAGCACGACCAAGCCAATATTCCGTTTCCACGTTTAGGATTTTTTGGGGTGATTGATGAACGTTTTGATATTAATTTAATTGAAAAGACAGCAACTTTGAAACCAGATTGGCAATTTGTATTAATTAGTCCAGTGGTGAAAATTGACCCAAACACGCTACCCCGAAATAAAAATATTCACTATTTGGGAAATAAATCTTATCAAGAATTACCCCAATATTTAAGTGGATGGGACGTTGCCATGATTCCCTTTGCCATTAATGAATCAACTCGTTTTATCAGTCCAACCAAGACGCCTGAATATCTGGCGGCTGGAAAACCTGTGATTTCATCGCCAATCCGTGATGTGGTGAATCCTTATGGCGATAATAATTTGGTTCATATTTGTGATAATGCCTCTGATTTTGTTGAAAAAGTGTCTGTGGAACTTGCCGTTGAAGATAAATCTGAATGGTTAGGCAGAGTTGATAATCACCTTAGCAATATTTCTTGGGATTTAACTTTTGAACAAATGAACAGCTTGATTAGAAAAGGAATGACAAGTTCAAAAACAGTCAAAATTGTGAAATTGCCGAGACTTAGAAGAACAGAAAAAATAATGGAAAGGATGAACTATCAGGTATAACATGGAAATTGAGTTAGAAGAATTCATTGACAATGAAGTTGTGGTAGGTAATAACCAGTTATCTTTATTTCCGCCAAAAAATCCATTTAAATCATTCTGGATGGCAGGTTATGAATGTACTGACCAAATAAATGCCTTCGGAAACCGAGTAGATTTTTTAAAAGTCACGGGTCATTTATCAAAAATTGATGATGATTATCAAGATTTGAATATCCTAAAAATCAAAACTGTTCGAGAAGGAATTAGATGGAGTGTAGTTGAAAAAGTACCTTATCAATATGATTTCTTGACGGTTAAAGAGATGATTATTGCGGGTAAAAGAAATAATACTCAGCAACTTTGGGATATTTGTCACTTTGGTTTTCCCGATGATTTAACGCCTTTGCACCCCATGTTTGCCCGACGATTTGCCTCAGTTTGTCGTGCATTCGTGAAGTTTTATAGAGAAATTGATTCGGATGGTGATTTAATCATTACGCCCATCAACGAAGTAAGTTTTTTATCTTGGCTTGGAGGAGATGTTCGTGGAACGTCTCCTTTTTGCGTTGGGCAAGGTTGGGAAGTAAAATATCACTTAATGAAGGCTTATATTGAGGCAATTGAGGCAATGAAAGAAGTAGATAGCCGAGTGAGAATTATGACAACTGAGCCTTTGGTGAACATAACTCACGGAGAAAATGCCAGTCAAGAAGAAATTGAAAGAGCTTTATCATTGCACCAAGACCAATTCCAAGTAACCGATATTTTATCGGGAAAAATGTGTCCCGAATTGCGGGGGAAACCTGAATATTTAGACATTTTAGGTTATAATTTCTACTATAATAATCAATGGATTCTGGAAACGCACGAGTATTTAAAGTGGAAAAAAGAATGTTATGACGAAAGATTTGTTCCACTTCATAAACTCTTAAATAATGCGTATCAGCGGTATCAACGCCCTTTTGTGATTACCGAAACCAGTCACCCCCGAGAACATCGTCCCCTTTGGACTGAAATGATTATTGAACAATGTGCCTTGACTTTAAGGGCTGGGCTTCCACTTTGGGGCGTGTGTTGGTATCCAATTATTGACCGTCCAGACTGGGATAATTTGACGGATTGGCATCAATCAGGCATTTGGGATGAAGAAATTGTACCAAACCATTTACCCATCAGAAACTTGCATGTTCCAACTGCACAAATGTTGATGAACGGGCAGAGGTATTTGGAGGTGGTTTTTGGGGTGACGTGATAGTTACGGACTTATTTGATTTATGGAGGATGGAGTGAACAAGAGTTAGATAAAATAGACATACTATTTTTAAAAATCATGTCAAAAAAATACTCTAAACTCGTATCTAAATTTTTATTGCCGTTGTTGGTGTTAGTTTCTCTCGCTCGCCATCGTTTGCCTTTTCACCAACAACACTTGCAGAAGCACGCTTAGGAGAAGTTATGAGTGCCCAAAGTAGCAAAAAAGGTCGTCAGAGCAAGTCAACGACCTTTTTTGATGAATAGAAATTACTATCTTTTGGGTATTTTTAGTTGTTAAAGCAAAAGAGCCAACTTAACAGCGGGCTCTTTTGTAATTGAATCACAATTTACTCCTTCACAAACTCCCCACTCGCCCGCAATTCAACGTCTTCACTCACTACGCCCGATGGCATAGCACCCACGCCAAAATCTGTACGCTTAATACTTCCTGTTGCTTTGAAACCCGCCAAATCTTTGCCTTGACGATTTTTGCCTTTTCCAATTAAAGTCATATCAAGCGATACAGGTTTTGTTACGCCTTTCAAGGTCAAATCGCCGATCATTTTGAATTTATTTGCACCTGTTGGTTTGATGGACGTGCTTTTGAAAGTCATGGTCGTAAATTTCTCCGTATCAAACATGTCTGGTTTTTGAAGGTGTGCATCACGCATTTCGTTGTTGGTCGTAACGCCTTTCATATCAGCAGTTAAATCAAAAACGGCATCCGAAAAATCTTCTTTTGAGGAAGTAATGTTGGCATCAAAACTTTTGAACGTACCGTCAACTTCTGAAATCAGTAAGTGCGTAACGGTAAAAACTAATTTGGAGTGAGCTTTGTCCACCGTCCATTTTTGGGCAAAACTTGTAGCTGCAACGAACAAAAATGCGAGAATAAAGGTAATTTTTTTCATGTGATTAATTGTTTTATTGATTGGAAAGAATGAATACATATTTATTGGGTTAATGCGATGTTTAAAGCACCTGAGCGAATTGCTAAATTTACAAATCTATTCTCTCTACTTTGATAGTACTCTTTTTATTGGGTTGTTTGATTTCATACGCCACAACCATTTGATTATCAAGCACTAAACCCGTTGGGTTAATACCATTTGCGGAGTCATTTATCCATAAAGTCTCCGAAACATTATCTTTACTTACTTTACGATAAGCAATTTTGGAAATATTATTCTCCTGATTTTGCTCCCAAAACAAAGTTGCATTTTGATTGGCACTTGATAAATACGCATTTTTTGCCGAGCCATCTAATACAAAAAGTTGCTTGCCTTCTTGCGTAACCAAACGAATGCCAGGTTGATTTGTTGTACCTGAAAACCAAGCAATTAACGAACTTTTCCCGAATATACTGGCAGTTGCTCCGTTGTGAGGACAACCATTAATTTGCCAATTATCGTTATACAGAATCTGCGGTTTTGAGAATGTCTGAGCGTTATCCGTGGAGGCTATTTTGGCAATATCTCGAACATTATCATTATTATCTCGGTAATAAATATTCAAAGCTCCGTTGGCATCCAAAAGCATACTGATATTGCAACAATCGCACACCACGGGGTCAATCAGTTTTTCATCCTGAAAGATTCCGTTCTTGGTAATTGCCAAACGTAAATCACGTTCTTCGTGCTTGGTACTGTTTTTTACATCCTTCAAATAAGCAACCGCTACTTCGTCATTTGCCATCAAAACGGCATCGAAAAATCCCCTCATAATGCCTTTGGTAGGGTCAGTATCAACGGGTTGTGGACTTGTCCAAGTATTGCCTTTATCTTTTGAAACACAATAAACGATTTCAGCCGCCCGTCTGCCTACACCAGGTGTCGAGGTCTCTGGGCGATTTGAGAACACTGCTACTAATGAACCGTCTTTTTTCGTCAATAGTTTAGCCCGCATCAATCGGCTGCTGCTTACACCCATTCCCGAATAAATGATCTTTTTGTCTTCAAAAGTTTTGCCATTATCCTTTGAAAAAGCTAAACAAAAAGCCGACTTTCCTGCATCATCTTTTTCCATCCAAGTCAGTAAAATATCACCCTGTGGCGTTTTTGCGAGGAAAGGCATAGAATAAGCCTTCGTAATATCATCCAAAATTGGCTTAGCGAATGACACTAAATTTGTCATTAATAAAACGACAATGAGGAGGAGTTTTTTTAATGTTTGCTTCATTTTTAACATAGTTTTATTTTTTTGTGAAATTATTGTATTTACCTGAATTTGAATTAATCATTTTTCACATCATCATTTTTCACAGATTTTGATTTCTTTTCAAACATTTTCATGCTTCCGATTTTATAACTAAACGTTAAACGGATGCTTGAATTGTAAATATTTTGCGTATTTGATTGTTTAAATTGTGGCGAATTTAGGTTGCTGGTGAAAGTCATTCCGTTAGTCAAGAAATTCTCTGCCGATAAACCAATGCTTGCTTTTTTATTGCTAAATTCTTTTCTAACACCCATCGAATACATGATAAAAGCCGTTCTATCACCTTGCAAGGCAATATCTCTACCTCTGGTGCCAAAATTAAATGACGATGCCCAACCTTTGCCTAATTGTCCTTGAAGGTCAATCTTTCCACCGTATCTCCAACCCGAATTACTGATTGTTACAGATTTTCCCGTTAAGTCAGGAGCTAAACCTTCAATGAAACGATATTGAAAATCAAGGTTCAAATTCAAAGCCCATTTGGGAGAAATATTAAAAGTAGCGAATACGTTTGAACCGTAATTATATTCCTTCCCGATGTTCTGGAAAGTAGAGACGATTGCTCCCGCTAAGGTATCTGAACGCAAACTTGCTTCTTGAATATCGTCCGTGTTTAAGCGGGTGAAAAGGCTTATATTCAAGTAGGTTTTCTTGATGTATGTACTAACTCCTAATTCTACTCTGTCCGTAATTTCGGGTTTCAAATTTGGATTTCCTTTGCTGATATTAGGTAGATTTGCTAAGTTCAAATTGGGGTTAAGTTGTTGCAAACCAGGGCGTTGTAGTCTTTGGTTGTAGGCAAACTTTAAGGTTGTATTATCGCCAATTTTCTTAGAAATATTAATGCTTGGTACAAAACGCCCGTATGAAGGAATAGTAATGTTTCCGTTCTCTTGGGTGGTGGCGGATATGTCGGTATATTCGTAACGCCCACCTAATTTGAACGTGTATTTATTGGTAGTCGTGAGTGTATATGAAAGATAACCCGCCGCAATATTTTGGTTATATTCCAATGCACCTGATGGATGTTTTGGGTCAATAGTATATTCAGAAGTTAGGCTGGCAAATTGGTACTGGTAATTGCTGTTTACTTGTCTTGAAATGCCTTTTATACCGATTTCAAATAACTGATTTGTTGAAATGGGCGTAGCATAATCACTCTGGATTGTATATTCTTTGTTGGTGTTTAGGTTAATATTCTTCTGACGATTTGTCAAGATGTTTGAAGCACCAAAGACATCGGCATCAAAATTATTGGTCAAATTATTTTGGCTGTATTGCGTTGAGATAGAAAATTCTTGTTGTGGTTTAAAAGTCTTAACATAATCTAAATTCAAGTCAATTGAGTTAGATAAATCATGGCTAAAAACATCTCTTTTTGTGGGCAATGAAGCAATTTCATTCGTAAAAACACTGCTCACTTGATTTTGGTCACGGTTAAAATTCCGAATTCCGAAACGGGCATTTCCTGTCAGGGATTGAGTTTTAGACAATTCATAATCAAATCCTAAATTATATTGTCCAAAAACCCCAGCAACGTTAGCATCCACTTTCTGACTTGTTCTGATGGTATTACCGTTCAAAAATGTACTTTGCTCTAAATCAGTTTGGGTTTTGTTATAGATAAATCTTCCGTTGCCTCCCAAAGTAATTCCTAACTTACCTTTTCTATAATTTCCAGTCAATCCCAAAACGGAAGAACGATTACCTAAACCCCCATCAACACTTAAATTTAAGCCTTGCAAAGTATTCTTTTTGGTGATAATATTGATAATGCCGCCCGAACCTTCAGCATCGTATTTGGCTGAGGGAGAAGTAATTACCTCCACGGTTTTAATCATATCCGCAGGAATTTGCTTCAAGGCATCCGCCACCGTTCCCGCCATAATTGAAGAAGGCTTGTTGTTAATCAAAACCCGAATGTTAGTAGCTCCTTGCAACGAAACATTGCCTTCCAAATCCACCGAAAGCATTGGTACTTTTTTCAAAACATCCGACGCATCGCCACCTTTTGAAGACAAATCACGGTCGGCATTATAAACCAATCTATCTACTTTTTCTTCCACTAATGCTTTTTGTCCAGTTACTACCACTTCATCCAATGTTTTTACACTTGATGAAAGATTAATAACGCCCAAATCTAAATTCTGACCATTTTCTACGATAATATCAAGTGATTTATTGGTGAATCCCACGAATGAAATCGTAAGTCTATATTCTCCAGCTTCTATCTTCGACATCGAGAACATTCCTTTTTCATCCGCTACCGTACCGTCAACTATTTTATTGGCAGATTTACTAAAAAGGGCTATACTGGCAAATTCTACGGCTTTTGTGAAGGCTGAATCAATGACGTAACCCGAAATTCTTGAACCTGCTGTATGAGCAGGAGTAGGAGTTGTGGCAGCAGAGGTAGATAAAGGAGATGTTCCTTCTGATACTTGGGCAAAGACTGTTAAATTTAAGAACAGTAATGCAGATAAAGTGAGTAATCTTTTCATTTGATGATTATTTATTTCTGTAAAGCATGTTTATTTTAAAATCGTTGTTCGTATTTCGATGCTTGATGTTCGAGATTCCCTTATCTCTTCTATCCTGTACATCTTTTCTATGTGGTTGCAAAGGAAACTTCAAAATTCATAGCAGTTCTGATTATTATATCATTAGGCACTTGCACTCGACAATTAGGCAAATTTATCTATACGCCCGACCTGTCGAATATTTAAGTCAAACCATCGGATATAAGAGATGAAAGGTGGAAAATTAGCTTAAAAATGAGCGAATGAAATTGAAATAGTAACTGAATATGACATTTTTTGTAGTCCTTTGAGGGATAAAGATAAATTATGAGAAGTTGTTTCAGCGAGAAACCAATCACGTAGTTGGAGATTTGGTAGCAAGAACTCATCATTTATCATTCATAACTCATTATTAAAAATATGAACATATTCATTCAAAAAAATCGAATTTTACTCCTCCATCTTGCTTTTTGGGGAGTCTATTTTTCGTTTTTTTTATACCAAATAACATTTTCCAGACACGGTGAAGGGTTTGATTATTATACCGCCTTTACTGATGCTTTTGCCCAAATCGG
>JAYVRF010000088.1:0-29996 GCA_043756925.1 Arcicella sp.
ACTTAATGACCATAAAAAAATCACGAATCCCAATAAAAATACCCCCAAAACAAAATAAAAATTCCATAAACTACCTAACTAACAACATAATGTAAAAAAATAAGTACCTACAAAAAAAAATATGATAACAAATCTTAAATGACTTCTCGGAAGTATGTGTTGTCTAATCCAATATCAAAAATTAATCAAACTAATAACTCTCATAAGCAATTAGAATACTTGAAAAAATTCCCTGCTTACCAAAATATGTATTAACGTGCATAATATAATTACATAACATTCAAAAAATATTACCTATTTTCTTTGCGACAATAGTTATGATAAAAAAGCATATCTGTAATTATTACTATCAAAGACTGCTACTTGTTTCTAAATAATCTTACAAAATTATTATTGATATAGATAAGTTACTGATTTAAGCAAGTATCTCTGAGTTACAAAATGAATTCAATAAGTAGTGTAATAAAAGGTGAAACCCTGATGAATCATTTTGAATTTTATGGAGCGAAGTAATGAAAATTTAAATAAGTTTAATTGTAGAGAATATTCCCCAATACATTTTGAATATGTGGACTTAGACTTATTATTTAACATCAAATATTATGGTATGTATATTTTATATGGGTAAGCATTCTCTTAAAATTATCAACCCAGAAGATACCCAAAATGAAAGATACTGCAAACGAAAAAGTAAATGTTGATGGAATGGGTGCTATTGCTCATGAAAAGGGGGTTTTTTTTAGGGTTTGGGCTCCAAATGCTAAGTCTGTAAATGTGGTGGGGACTTTCAATGAATGGAAAGATGGTTTAAATGTACTGAAACATGAAGAAAATGGATATTGGGGTGGTAATGTTCTGAAAGCTAAGGCTGGTGACGAATATAAATTTTCCTTAGATACGCCCACAGGAAAATTACAGCGGAATGACCCGTATTCCAAGCAAATGACTAATTCGATTGGTAATTCGATTGTATATGATTCAAATGCTTTTGATTGGGGTGATGACAATTTTTATATGCCTAATTGGAATGACTTAGTTATCTATGAACTTCACGCAGGAACTTTTAATGTGAAAGAAAAGGGGAAACCTGGTGATTTTTATGGCGTAATTGAAAAATTAGATTATTTGAAAGAATTAGGTATTAATTCAATAGAAGTAATGCCTCCTTTTGAGTTTCCTGGTGATTTTTCTTGGGGATACAATCCTGCCTATCCATTTTCGATTGAATCTGCTTATGGTGGTGCCGATGCTTTTAAAGCGTTGGTAAAAGCGGCTCATGAGAAAGGGATTGCCGTTATTCTGGATGTTGTTTATAATCATTTTGGACCAACTGATATGGATATTTGGCAGTTTGATGGTTGGAATGAAAATGATATGGGTGGCATCTATTTTTATAATGACTGGCGGGCAACAACGCCTTGGGGTGATACCCGTCCAGATTATGGAAGACCAGAAGTTCGCCAATACATCCGTGATAATGCCATGATGTGGATTGAGGAATTTAGAGTTGATGGCCTGCGGATGGATATGATTCCGTATATCAGAAATGTAAATTCTGATGAAAATCCTAACACTACTTTGCAAGAAGGAATTAGCTTATTGAGAGGGATTAATAGTGAGATTGCGGAGAAATATCCTTGGAAATTGACAATTGCCGAAGATTTGCACGGTTTGGATTCCATAACTAATCACATAGGTAATGATGGCGGATTAGGCTTTGGAAGTCAGTGGGATGCGGATTTTGTGCATCCTGTGAGAGAGGCTTTGATTACGCAAGAGGATTCTAATCGTGTGATTGAAAACGTGTGTATAGCAGTTTTGAATAAATATAGTAATGATGCTTTTAAACGAGTAATTTATACTGAATCGCACGATGAGGTAGCAAACGGGAAGGCTCGTGTGGCACAAGAAATCGCTTTTGATAGTGTAAATAACTGGTTTTCAAAGAAAAGGGCATCGTTAGGAGTGGCTTTGACTTTGACAACGGCAGGAATTCCGATGTTGTTTCAAGGACAGGAATTATTGGAAGATAAATGGTTCTCTGACACTGACCCAATTGAATGGAAGCGGTTAGAAAAATTTAACGGGTATAATAAACTACATCGTGATTTGATTCAGCTTCGTCGGAATTTTAAAAATAATACTGAAGGACTAACGGGACAAAACACGGAGATTATTCGGGTAGATGAGGAGAGAAAAATCCTTGCTTTTCACCGTTCAAATATGGGTGGGAAAGGTGATAGCACGGTTGTTGTACTTAATTTTTCCAGCACTCCTTATGATGATTATGTGATTGGAATGCCACAAGAGGGCATTTGGAAATTGCGATTCAACAGCGATTGGGAAGGATACGATAAGGAATTTGATAATTTTATTTCCATTGATACTGAAGCTACGCAGGGTGAGTATGATGGTTTGCTTTTTAATGCAACTATTTCAATTGCCCCTTATACGGCTCTGATTTTTTCTCAGGACAGATTAAGTTAGGAATTAGTGCATCTAATCATTTGAAACTAAGTTCTTAATCCAATAAAATATTGATTTGAGTAGCCGTTAGAAATTAGGAGGTTCGTCGTTATGAATATGTTCGTATATATTATAATTAACTGATTAATAGCAAGTTAAAATCCTAAAGATTAAATTCTAACCCTTGCTTGTTACCTGTATATTTTGTTAAACAATTGTTAAACAGTGTCTATATTGAAACTTGTTAAAGACATTTTTCGTAGTGGTTGCAATGAAAATAACAAAATTTATAGTGATTTAAAACAAGGTTTGGCGTTATTTTTTGTTAATTAACAAATTAAACTAATAAATACCATGAAAAAAGTAAGCGTGATTATGATATTGATGACTTTATCGGTTGTTAATATTTTTGCTCAGACGGTAGATGAAATTTTTGATGCTCATTTCAAGGCTGCGGGTGGAAAAGAACTTTGGGACGGTGTAAAATCTTATACCGTTAAACAAAATTTTGTGTCGAACGCTCCGAGTGATTATGACATGGAAGTTAAAGCTTCAATTGCTGATATGTCGATGTTGAAAACAAAGACAATTATGAAGCGTAATTTTATTTATTCGGTTAGTCCAACTGATGCGTTTTTCAGAGTGCCGATGGGAAGCCGTGATAAGGCAGTTGTTTATGACACCAAGGATTTGAGTGATAAGGAAAAGACAAACATGAGACGTGAAATTACGGATATGTTTGCTCCTTTTTATAATTATCAAGCAAAGGGATATATTGCTACTTATGTGGGTTTGGAGGTCATAGGAGCCCAAAGGTTGCATCATGTTGAATTATCTGGAAAAGATGTTAAGTATGATTTGTATTTTGATAATATTTCAAATTTATTAACAAAACAGGTTGAAAAGTTAGCAAGTGGGGAGGAAATTACGAAGGAATATACAACTTATACAACGGCTGCCAACGGAATAATTTATCCTTCTTTTGGTACTTATTATAGTAGTATTGATAAGCGAAATGTGAAATTGACGACTAATATGGTATTCAATCCTACGTTGGAAGCGGTGAATTTTAAGCGGTAGTTTTGCTTTTTTAGTTAACGTCGGGGAGCAGTTCCACTGTGGGCTAAGTCTTCCCGACATTAACTAAACCGCTTTTACAAAACCTTTTAGTACTGTGTATTAAGACCAACTATGAAAATTTTTTTGAAAATAACTGGTATTATTTTATTATCTATACTCCTACTTTTTTTAGGAGTATTTTTCTATTTGCAGACTTCTGGTGGTCAAACATTTCTGACAAATCGGGTTGTTGCGTATTTAAAAAATAAAATTGATAAACCTTTCAGTATCAGGAACATAAACTATAAAATTCCTGATTGGATAGAGTTAAATGGAGTTTATTTTAGTGATAATAAAGGTGATACTTTGTTATCGGGACAACGGTTATACGTGAATATTGATATGTTGGCTTTAATGCAAAATGAGGTATCAATTAATGAAGTAAATCTTGAAAATATTAAGGTAAATATCAAGCGAACTTTGCCAGATACTACCTTCAACTTTGCCTATATTTTGGATGCTTTTATTCCAAAAACTGACCCTAAAATCGTTGCCGATACTTCCAAAGGCGTTCCGCTCAAATACAATATTTCTAATTTAAAATTCAAAAATGTCTTCCTGAAATACTTGGATGATGTCACAGGCGTAGATGCAAAAGTGCGTTTAGAGAATACTGAGACCTCTTTTACAGCTTTTGACCCTGCCAGTTCAAAATATCATTTAAATAAATTAATGCTCAATGGAGGGAATATGAATTTGCGTTTATATTCATCAACTCCCACGAAATCGATTACCGAAACATCAAGTGCTGACACCTTAGATTTGGCTTTTACGGAGTTAGATGTAAAGGATATTAATTGGAAAATTATTGAAGAAGAATCGGGTTTGGTGAATACCGTGAAATTAGGGAAATTGAACGCCAAAGGTGACCAATTGAATCTTTCGGGTGAAAACGTGCATTTGAAGTCAATTAATTTGTTCAATACGGATGCGAGTGTAGTATTTTTGAAGAAGAATTCTCCAAAAAAGAATATTGTAAAAGTTGCTAAAAATACATCAAAAGAAGTCGCTGTAACTTCAACAAACAACTGGAGAGTTTTGGTTGATAAAATCATTTTCGATGGAAATACGATTCAATATCAAGACTTAAATTCCCCCAAACAAAAGCGTGGAATAAATTATAGTGACTTGAAAATCAGTAAGTTAAAGTTAAATTCTGAACGTTTTTATTATTCTCCTACTCAAACTTCTGGATGGATTTATAGTGGTTCGTTTAAAGATAAATCTGGGTTTGAAATTCAGCGTTTGCAGACTGATTTTGCTTACACCGATAAACAAACCTTCCTCAAAAAATTCTTGTTGAAAACGCCTCAATCTATTCTTAGAGATGAGTTGGTTTTGACTTACGCTTCAATGAACCAATTGACGAATGATATTGGCAAAGTTAGAGTTAAAACCGCCCTTAAAAACAGTCAATTAGCCTTCAAAGATATTTTATTATTAGTCCCAGATTTGGCAGAAACTCCTCCGTTCAAAGGGAATGAAGATGAGCTTCTGCGTTTCAATGGGGCAGTTTCTGGAAATGTGAATAATCTAAGAATTTTCCCAACTTCCATCAAAGGTTTTGACAAAGCAAAATTGGATTTTCAAGGACAAATCACGGGGCTTCCCGATGTTAATAAAACTTCGTTAAATTTGGATGTAAAAGAACTTTTTATTACGAAAAAAGACCTTTTAAAAATTGCCCCGAAGGGTTCAATTCCTAATTCAATTGAGTTACCCAACCGAGTGGCAATTACTGGAAAAATCAAGGGTAAAATTGCCAATTTATTATTAGATGCGAAGCTAAAATCTGACTTGGGAAATGCTTCATTTAAAGGAAAATTAGTGAATATTTCTGCCAATAAAAATCAGCAATATGAAGGCTTAATTGCTTTTCAGGGCTTTGAAATGGGAAAATTCTTGAAACAGACGGAACAAATTGGCAAAATATCATTATCGGCAAAAGTGAAAGGAATTGGCATTGATCCAAAAACGATGAGAGGTTCCGTTGATGGCACAATTCAACAGGCGGAATTGCAAGGATATGACTACAAAAATGTGGTTTTACAAGCTGATTTGGCTAATCAAATTGCTACAATCAAAGGAAATATCAAAGACCCAAATATTACGCTTTTGATTGATACAAAATTGGATATTTCACAAGCCTATCCAAGCGTAAAAGGAACGGTAAATATTGGGCAATTGAACTTAAAACCATTAAGATTTTATACGGAAAACATTGGGATTCAGGGTGATATTGACATAGATATACCGATTACAAATCCCGATAATCCGAGTGGTACAATTTTTATTAGACAAGGGACTCTTTCACAAGATGGAAAACCGATAAAAATTGAGAATACCTCATTGACCGCCGCTAATACACCCGAAGGCAAAAAGATTACGATAAATGCTCCGTTCATGAAAGCAGACTTGAGTGGAAATTTTAATTATTTACAAATTCCAGACATTTTTATTTCAACCATAAATAAGTATTTCGTTCTGCCCAATATTGCGTACAAACCCGTTACGGCTTCGTTTAATTTGACGATGGACGTAAAATTGGTGAAACATCCATTAATTCAAGCATTTGTTCCAGGTTTGACTCGCTTGGATACTGCCCGATTTTTAGCAAATTTAGACAGTCAGGCAGATACTGTCTTTAGGGCAAATTTAACGATGCCTTATTTAGAATACGACACGATTAAGGTGAGAAATGTGAGGATGAAAATGGCTGGAAATACTACAAAACTGATCTATTCCGGAGGATTGGATGGTGTGGTTTTAACGGGTTTTCAAGTGAGAAAAACCAGTTTGTCGGGAGATGTCAGTAATAATATTGCATCCTTTAAAGCAACCTTCAAAGATTCGGTTGACAAAGACCGTCATGCCGTTGCAGGATTATTGCAAAATGTTGATAATCAGTACCGTATCAAGTTCAGAAAGGGTGGTTTATTCTTGAATTATGTGCCTTGGCAAGTGGATTCCACTGGATATTTGCAGTATGGAAATGCAGGATTATTGATTAGAAATTTCAACATAAATCGTGGTCAAGAAAGACTTGCGGTAAACAGCACGACTAATACGCCAAATGGTCCAATTACGGTGACGACTGACAGCTTAGATATTCAAAATTTTGTCACCCTATTTTCGCCAGATTCTTCATTGGCGAGTGGCAAAATTGATGGAAAAATCTTGTTGAGTAATTACATGGCTACGCCTTCATTTACGGGTGATATTGCGATTAAAAATTTCCGTTTTCAGAAGATTGCCATTGGAGACGTGGATGTGAATGCTTTTAATGAGACACCGACAAAAATTACCTTGAAAACCACTTTAATCAGCCCAAATAACGACCTTTCTTTGTCAGGAAATTATTACCTAAAAACTAAAAACGCTCTTGATTTAAACCTGAACATCAACAAGTTAGGGGCTGAGACGGTGGAGGCTTTCAGTTTCGGAATGTTGCGGAGAGCAAAGGGAATTTTATCGGGAAAAGCGAGCATAAAAGGCTCAACGACTAGTCCAAAATTGGATGGAAATTTGAGTTTTGACAAGGTGGCTTTTGATGTTTCACAACTGGGAAGTAGATATTTAATTGACAAACAAAACTTGATTTTTGAAGGACAAACGATTCGATTAAATCAGTTTACAGTGAGTGACACGTTGAACCAACCTCTGAAAGTAAACGGAACGGTTGTTTTAACAAATATTCCATTGGTAAAATACGATTTGACGGTTGATGCGAAGAACTTTATGGTGCTGAATTCTACTCGAAAAGATAATGATTTCTTCTACGGAAAGGGCTTTGTTGATGCTAATTTGAAATTAGATGGCGTTTCAGAAAAGGCTAAAATTGAGGGCGATATAAAATTGCGGGAAAGCAGTAAGATTTCGATAATTGTACCAAGTTTAGATGATATTAGTAGTAGCGAAGGTGTGGTGGTTTTCGTAAATCGGAAGAATCCACCGAAAGATTCTATCAAAAAAGACTCGACAAATACCGATATATTTGTGAATACTTTTGTCTCTGAAATTGCCCTTGATATTGTAGTCGATGATAAATCGGAATTGACGATTGTGGTGGATGAAATTAATGGAGATAATTTGGTGGTGAAAGGCAATGCACGGCTCAATGCGGGCGTAAATGCTAATGGGCAGTCGTTCATTTTTGGCTCCTATGACTTAACGGAGGGCAATTATGGTTTGACGTATGAGGTGTTGAAACGGCAATTTCTTATCCAAAAGGGTAGTAGCATTATCTGGACGGGTGACCCCACAAATGCTGATGTAGACATTACTGCCATTTATACAACAAGTACGGCACCCCTTGATTTAATGACGAATGAAACCAATATTAATCAGGACATTTATCGTCAGAAAATGAATTTTGATGTGCTTCTAACGATGTCTGGAAAGTTATCAAAACCAACACCGTCGTTCAAAATTAAAGTGTCGAAAGAACAAAATTTAACGGTTTCACAAGATGTGATTAAAGCGGTGGAAACAAGGTTGGCAATTTTGAATGATGGCTCTGCAAATGGCGATAAATCAAATATTGACAAGCAAGTTTTTGCCTTGTTAATATTAAATCGTTTTTTCTCGGATAAATCTTCTGATTTCTTTTCAAATAGTGGTGGTGGAGTGAATGCAGAGGCGATTGCTCGACAAAGTGTGAGTAAATTATTGTCAAATCAATTAGACCAATTGGCTTCTGATTTGATTAAAGGTGTGAATTTGGACGTAAATTTATCATCTTCCCAAGACTATTTTAATGGTGAAACTGCCAAGCGAACTGACCTAAGTTTGGGCTTGTCGAAGGGCTTTTTTAATGATAAAATTGAAGTGAAAGTTGGACGAAATTTTGAGTTGGAAAATACCTCAAAAATTACTCGCAATCCTTCCGAAGTTTTCGATAATGTGACGGTGAATTATAAATTGACGAGTGACGGTAGGTATTTATTTAAAGCCTTCCGAAAAAATCAGTTTCAATCAGTTTTGGAAGGATTTATTGTGGAAACAGGCGTTGGTTTCACGGTAACGATGGAATACGGGACATTCAAAGAAATCTTTGCTAAGAAAAATAAATGATGATACGCAGATGAGACTTGCCCTCCCTCCGCCTTGATGCTTCGCAACGCAGATTTTCACAGATTTTTTTATTCATCATGTGAGAACTTTATTTGATGAAAGCATTTAATAATTTACTACATATTAAAACTACGAACAGAAAGTGTAATTTTCATAATAATTAAGTAAGAACACGAGAATAATAATAATGATATATAGAGTAAAAATCTGCGAAAATCTGCATTGCAAGCATCAAGACGGACGGCAAGTCTCATCTGCGTTCCATAAATTGGTGTCCGTACTATTCTGTATTTTGGCGATACTTTTTAGTAGTTGTTCAGTTACGAAGAAGTTGCCTGTGGGAGAGAGTTTGTACGTGGGGGCGAAGGTGAAAGTTGTGGCGGATTCTGGGATTACCAAGACTGAAATTAAAAATGTCGAAACGCTTTTAACAGATTTCGTAAAGCCTAAACCCAATTCTAAAATTTTAGGGTTTCCCTATAAAGTTTGGTTTTATTACCTTTTTGGCGAACCCAAAGGAGAGAAAGGTTTTAAGAGTTTTTTCAGAAAAAGATTTGGCGAACCTCCCATTTTAGCCAGTAAAAGCGTAACCGCTGCCAATGCCAAACAAATTGGTTTTTTGTTGAATAACGAAGGATATTTCCGATCATTTGCATCGGGTGAATTATCCGAAAAGAATCGTAAATCCACGGCAATTTATACTACTACTTTACACCAAAGATATTTTATAGATAGCATCAATATTGCTCCCCAAGATACTGCCATTTTAGGAAATGCATACAATGGAAAAAATCAAATTTCATTCTTAAAAACAGGCTCTCCTTATCGTTTTGAGCTTATTTCGGGCGAAAGAGCAAGGATTGATAACGTGCTAAAACGGAGAGGATATTACTATTTTCAACCCGATTTTATCCTTGTTGAGGCGGATTCTTCCATTGGAAACCACAAGGTGAATTTAACCTTAAAAATCAAGCCTTCAACGTCACAAGTTAATCGAAAAATTTATCGGATTCGGGATGTTTATGTGTTGGCTAATTATGGTGAAATTATGTTGGGTGATACCGTAAATGAAAAGGGTTCGGAAGTTATTTTTGAGGGCATTAAAGTGAATGACAGAACGAACACCTTTAAACCCAAAATTTTTGCCCAAGCAATTGGTTTTAGAAGGGGCGGTAGATACAGTAGTAACATTCAAGATATTTCGCTTTCGAGGTTAATTAACTTAAACGGTAACTTTAAATTCGTAAAAAACACCTTCAGTTTAGTCCCACGGTCAGATTCTGCTTTGTTAGATGTCTATTATTATTTGACTCCCTTGAAAGCAAAATCTATATTGTTTGATGTAAATGTCAGTACCAAATCTAATAATTTTACCGGAACAAATCTGAGTCTCGCTTGGGTGAATAAGAATATTTTTGGCGGTGCAGAATCTTTAAAAATAACAGGTGCAGCGGGTTTTGATTTTCAAGTTGGCGGAGTAAGTTCAACGCTTGGGGCAGTTAATTCTACTAAATATTCCGTTGATGCTGTGCTAACGATTCCACGATTTATAATTCCATTTTATAAGATGAATCCTGCCACAAATCAGGCTCTACCCAAAACAAATATTGGCGTTGGTTATGAGGTTATAAAACGAGGTGGATTGTATGATTTGACTTCTCTGAAAGCAACAATGGGTTATGCTTGGAGGCAAAATAACAACTTAGAGCACTCATTTACGCCTATTTCGATTAACTTGGTGAAAGCTGAAAACATAACAGAAGATTTTTTAAAGGACATTGAACGTAGTGATAATCCTGGAATTTTAACACAAATTTTGGATAATAAATTAATTTTAAGTTCTGGCTACACCATTGCTTACACTGAAACCCCAAAACCGAATAGTAAGCATCAATTTTCATTCACGGGTGGTATTGAAATTGCTGGAAATTTAGGTAGTTTACTATCAAGCATTGGACCCGCAAGGTTAGATTCTGTTAATACTTTATTTGGCGTAACCATTGCCCAATATGCCAGACTTGATGCGGATTTTAGGTACTTATACTCACTAAATAAAAGCCTTAAAATTGCGAATCGTTTGGTAATTGGTTACGGTTTGCCCTACGGCAATTCCTCAACGCTTCCATTCGTGAAACAATATTCTGCGGGAGGAAACAACAGTATTAGGGCTTTTGCGGCTCGAACTATTGGTCCAGGAAGTTACTTTTCATCTGGTAGCGTTGGAAATGCGTTTTTAGGAAGTCAAACAGGAGATATAAAATTGGAATTAAATACTGAATTAAGAGCAAAATTTAATAAGTATATTTACGGAGCATTTTTCATTGATGCAGGTAACGTATGGATGCAAAAAAGTGACTTTGATTACGGTGAAGGAAGCGTTTTTGGCTCTGATTTTTATAAACAAATTGCCATCGGAACGGGGATTGGTTTGCGGTTAGATTTCAGTTATTTAGTGCTTCGTTTCGATTTGGCAACGCCCGTGCGTAAACCATATTTACCAGAAGGCAACCGTTGGGTTTTGAAGGATTTTAACCTAAAAGATGCCAATTGGCGAAGTGAAAATTTAGTGTTAAATATTGCGGTGGGTTATCCGTTTTAGGAGAATGATTGTTAGACCACGGATGAACCCTCAATGGAATTGGGATTTAACCTATTTAACATTCGTAATGGAATTAGATTTTCTTTAAATTTTATCAGAACCAATCCATTAAATCTGCAACATAAATGGTCTATTTATTAAATTTTATTTGCAATAATGTTGCATAAGTATTATTTTTGCAACATGATTACATCTGTAAAACATACACATGAACACAACAATATGGAAAAGGCAGGTTTTTATCTTTCCGTAATCTGTGCAATTCACTGTATTGCAACGCCCATTATCATTACGCTTTTACCATTTTTAGGGAGTAGCTTTATCAGTAATCATTCGTGGGAAATTTGGTTTATTGGCGGGAGTTTAATCTTGGCGGGAGTGCTTTTATTTAGCGATTTTAAAAAACATCAAAACCCAATTCCTTTATATTTGTTGGTTGGAAGTTTGGTTGTGAAAGTCTCTGAAATATTATGGATGGGGCATGAATTTGAATTTTTGACGGGAACTTTGGGAGCATCATTCATTGCTTTGGCTTACTATTTTAACTGGAAATATAAGAAAGAATGTAGTTGCTAAATTTATGGTAAAATATATTAAAAACCCTCTCAATGTTAAATTGAAAGGGTTTTTTGTTTAAAAATTAACCCCAAAGCGAATCGCCATTCTATTCAAATCATAATGCGTTTCGTTGGTGTTTGGATATTCCTTCGTACCAGTTATAATCTTAGAATAATAGATATTTTTTTTGTAGCCAATGCTCAAAATAAAGTTGGCATTTCCACCCGTTGGAATCAATAACCCTATCATTGGACTCAGTGCCAAACCCCCGTCAATTTCCTGATTTTCATTGGATTTTTCATTTAACCACATAAATCCATAACCCGCATCAATTCCCGCAAAAGTCTTAACTTTTTTAACTTTTGAATCTCCCGAAGAAACCCGAACGCCTAATGAAATCGGAACAATTTGGTATTTACTGAACCAATCAACGCCCACCGTCGCCCCAACCGATAAGTTTTTATAAACCTTAACGCCGTTGTGAGTTTGAATGGTGAAATTGACCCTCGAAGGAACAGTATTTCCATAATTTGAACCGTTATAAAATATCTGATAGGACTTACCAAACAGTCCACCAAAATCAGTGTAATTCACGTGATTTTCTTTCACAAAATTCTTGCATGAACTTTGCTTTTTTGCCTCTTGGGCGTATGTGACCGTACATACGAGCGAGAATATAAGCGTAAATATCTTTTTCATTTTCTATTATTTTTGAGATTTTCAAAGAACAATGTTTTCGTGGTTGTCGCTTTTAATTAATGAAAATTGTTCATTGCACATTGAAAATTATTTTTTAATTATTTGCCTTCACCGAAATCTTACTCAACAACTTCAAACTGTTCGGATTTGAGTAGTCATATTGATATAAACCATCTTTCCCAATCAACATCAACGTATTGTTCAGCGGAATTACATCGTAGGCATTCATCTCTTTGAAATGTTGTAATTGCTTGATTTCCATAATGTTAGTAGCATCAAAAGTTTTCAAACCCTTTGTTCCTTCACATATAAATAGCTTTTTATTGTCAATTCCCAGACCATAAGGATTTTCCATTGAATACGTTTTCAGTAAAACAGGACTTGCCGCATTTGAAACATCAATCACATCCAATTGATTGGAAATTGCACTACCACAACGAGAAAAATTATCAACTGAACGAAGCGTGACGTAAGCAATATCGTTTTCCACAACCACGGGGTCACAAGCACGGGCATGGTCAAGGCGTGATAAATACGTTGGTTTCAATGGATTTTTATTATCCCAAATTTGAACGCCTGTGGTTGTCCCCAAGAATAATTTGTCTTTATACGGGAAGATAGTTTCAATCCCAAAACCTAAATTCAAGGAACCATCTTTTGTCGGAGTTGAAGGATTTTGAAGGTTAAATAACTTCATTTCATTCTGCGAAACTGCGTATAACCGTTCATTGACAATGGCAAAACGAGAAGTCGAACCACTTACGCCGCTTGTGGTTGGCGAAGTAGATTTAACACTTGAAGAACTAAAACTTGAAGCATCCCAAAAACTACTACTTCCATAATAAAGTTGCGATTGTTGTTGCTCGCAAGCCACTTCTTGAGTGGTGGTGTACATTTTATACCTCGAATCATAAATGGTTTGATCGTTAGCATTATAATTCCAACCAATGCCATCCACTTGTCCATTACTAAAAACCTCTTTCGTTCTGGAAACCTCCTTCACAGCGTTGGGATTGGTAATATCAAGAGCCACAAAATCGGTATAACTATCTGCATATAAGATATTTCCCTTCACCGCAATATCAACATTTCCCAAAATCTGGATGAACGAAATTGCCTTTGGCAGAGAAGGATTAGAGTTATCAATAACATGAATCCCTTTCTTTACTTCGTTGATAAACAGGTAGTTATCTTTCACATAAATCTTCCCAGGGTTTTCTAAATCTTGGGCGGGAAGCGTTTTTATGCTCGTTCGTAACTCATTTAAAGTTACTCTGACTGATTCCGTACCTCTATAAGTTACGGTTTGCACGCAATGATCTTTGCATGAGACAAAAGCGGTGGCTAACGCTGCCATGAGGAGCGTTTTGGATAGAAGTTTTTTCATGATATTTAAGTGTTAATTATTTGGATGCACAAACCCCATTGAGGCAATCAACCGTTGGGGGTGATAAAAAAAGACAATCTGATGCTCTATTATATTTGATATTAAGTTTTTTTTGAAAGTCAGTATATTGTTTAACTTTTTCAGCCAATTGCTTTTCGTCCGTTCTTGAAAGTGCGTAAATAATGTAGCTTGATGGACCACCGCAAGCCTTACTTCCCATTGCCATCGTCCTACAATCATCCCCGTTTAAACAAGCCTTATTTTTGGCAAATTCTTGAATTTCTTTGCCTAATTGTTCTAACTTTTGGTCATCAACGGTAGGTGATAAAGTTTCTTCCTTTGAACACGCCACGAATAGTACAAAACCAAGAAGCGTTAATTTTAAAATGTGTATTTTCATGATGATTAAAATTTAAGTTTCTTCTATTTATCTATCTTATCTATGCATTTACACTATTGATAAATCCCAATACCCCCAGAAATCCTAATTTTATCCCAAATTGACTTTTTCTTAGATTTTAGTTTTGGAATTTCATAGTATGGAGTCTGTTCAAAAGGTATATTTATGGGTGGATTTACTAATTCAGAATTTACTTTTTTAGTTGCCATAATCGGACTCATAAAATCAATGGAATCAACAATGACTCGCTCCTGATTTTCGGGTATTTGAGCAATGATTTCAGGCTCACTCATTGGTTCTGCCACTTCTTCTTTTATAGGTGTAGAAACTTTTCTGATTGGTGTTTTTTCTTTGGGTTTAATAATGAGTTTTTCTTCTGTTTTTGGTATTACCTTTTCTAATATAATAATCTTGTTTTCAACAACTTGTACTGGTTTAATAACTTCTTTTTTACCCATAAAAAACCATAACCCTACTCCCAAAATTGCCACAGAAATAGTTGCAATGTAATACGAACTATTATCAGGTTTTGGTGGAATTGGGGTGTTTAATTGTGAGTCAATCCTCTCCCATACCGTCTCTGAAGGAGACAGCGAGGCATCATCAAAGGCACGTTGCCATTGTTCCTCAAAAGAATTATTTGTTGTGTTTTCCATTCTTTATTTTACTGATAACATACTCTGCAAAATCACTCTTGCCCGTGAATATTGCGATTTTGACGTTCCTTCTGTAATATTTAATAGTTCTGCAATTTCATGGTGTTTATACCCTTCAATGGCAAATAAATTGAAAACTGCCTGACAACCTTTGGGCAATTTTCGAATCATCTCAATCAATTCCTGAAACTGGATTCCTTCTATACTCGACTGATTATCAGTTATTTGATTCTCATATTCCTGCACATCGCCCATATGCTGAAAGTGCTGTTGCGAACGAATTTGGTTGATGGCAGTATTAACCACAATTCGTTTTATCCATGCTCCCAGCGTACTTTCAGCCCGAAATTTGTCCAAATTCTGAAAAATCTTAACGAATGCTTCTTGCAAAATATCCTCCGCTTCTGTTTGATTTTGGACATACCGAACACACACAACCAACATTCTTCCAGCGTAGGCATTGTAAAGCTTGCGTTGGGCGTTGCGGTCATTTCGTAAACAGTCTTGTATGAGCTGTGCTTCGGTTTCCAATGAGAATTTTGCTACATCATTTTTATAAAGACCCAATTTATAATAAAACGGTTGGAATGAGGTTTAAAATATTCTCTACTTTGAGAAATAAATTAGACCACAGATTACCCGCAATGGAATTGTGA
Source organism: Arcicella sp. (assembly GCA_043756925.1). Lineage (GTDB taxonomy): Bacteria > Bacteroidota > Bacteroidia > Cytophagales > Spirosomataceae > Arcicella. The sequence goes on from JAYVRF010000088.1 coordinate 15,614, forward strand.
TTTAACAGATTTACACGAATTTTTATTTTTCCGTACATAAAAAATTCGTGTAAATCCGTATTATCCGTACAATCCGTGGTCAAACATCATTTATCTTTGCGAATAGATATTTTTGAAATATTCCATGAAACAAGAAATTAGAGATAAATACGAAGTCGTGATTGGACTTGAAGTCCATGCTCAATTACAGACTGAAAGTAAGATTTTTGCCGCTGATGTTGCCTCTTTTGGTGGTTCGCCCAACACTCATATATCACCCATTACGCTCGGACATCCTGGAACATTGCCAAAATTGAATCGTAAAGCCGTGGAGTATGCGATGAAAATGGGCTTGGCTTGTAATTCGCAAATTGCTGAAAATCAATACTTTGACCGTAAAAATTACTTCTATCCAGACCTTCCAAAAGGTTACCAAATCACCCAAGATAAAACCCCAATTTGCATGGGAGGTGGTATAGATGTAAAACTTTCGTCGGGTGAAAAACGAGTGCGTTTCCATCATATTCATTTGGAGGAGGATGCAGGAAAATCAGTTCATGCCGAAGGTTCTACCGACAGTTTGATTGACTATAATCGTGCAGGAACGCCTTTGATTGAGATGGTAACTGAGCCAGAAATTAAATCAGCCGAAGAAGCTGCCACTTTTATGACCGAGGTTCGCAAATTAGTGCGGTATTTGGGAATTTGTGATGGCAACATGGAAGAAGGTTCTTTGCGTTGCGATGTCAATGTTTCGGTGATGTTGGTCGGTAGTGAAACCTTTGGAACGAAAGTTGAAATCAAGAATATGAATTCAATGAAGTTTATTCAGAAAGCCATTGAATATGAGATAGTTAGACAAATAGATGCCGTTGAAAATAACGTAACAATCATTCAAGAAACCCGTAGTTTTGACCCTGCCACGGGACGAACTTCGGGAATGCGTGAGAAGGAAACTCAGAACGATTATCGCTATTTTCCAGAACCAGATTTAGTGCCTTTAACGATTTCAGAAGCGTGGATTTCTTCGGTAAAAAGCCAAATGCCCGCCTTGCCCTGGGAACTTTTTGAGAAGTTTACCAAACAATATTCTCTTCCAGAATACGATGCCAACGTACTCACAGAAACCCGTGAAGTGGCAGAATATTTTGAAAATACTTGTCAATTTACTAAAAACTATAAGGCAGTTTCCAATTGGATTATGGGAACCGTGAAGTCATATTTGAATGATAATAACTTAGAAATCAGTCAATTAGCTATAAGTCCAGAACGCTTGGGAGCATTGATTAATTTAATTGATGATGGTAAAGTAAGCACTTCAACGGCAGCACAACAAATTTTTCCTGAGATGCTTACTAATACTGAAAAAACACCTTTACAAATTGCTGAATTCAAGAATCTAATTCAGCAAAGCAATACGGATGCTTTGCAAACGTTAATTGATGAAGTTTTAGCCAATAATTCAGCAAAAGTTAAGGAATATAAATCCGGTAAAAAAGGGCTTTTGGGTATGTTCATGGGTGAAATTATGAAAAAGTCAAAAGGTTCTGCTGACCCAAAAATTACTACGGAATTATTGCAGAAATCGTTGGAAGTATAAATAGGTTTTAGGGGTTTGGTTTTAGGGGTTTGGATTGGGATTTAAAGGTTTAATTAAGCCTGTAAAAACTTTCGGGAAGTTAAGCACTCCAAATCTAAAACCTAACCCCCAACCCCTAAAAATAAAAATATGAAAAAGCCAATTTTAAGCGTAATATTCGCTTTAATAACCACTCTGTCTTTTAGCCAAATACCTAATGGTAAGCCAGTTACAATTACGGGAAAGGTAAATAACGTTGTACCCGACAAAAAGGTGTTCCTGCAATTTATCAATGGCAGAGGCACGCCCATCACGATGGATTCTGCTAATGTTGGAGCCGATAAATCTTTCAAATTTAATTCCAGAATTATTGAGGGTGGAGGTTATTATCTCCTTAATTTCTACGGTATGGAATTAAGCCAAAAAGTCTTATTGATTTTGGAAGGTGGCGAGACAGTAAATGTTGTTGCTGATGGAATGGATATGCCCAATAAACGGGGTACTTTTCAAATAACGGGAGCTTCAAAAAACATTGAATATTTTAATCGAATCATTAAAATTAATCAAGAATTACAGGCAAAAGTTGAAGGTTGGAATAAGCAAGTGGAAGCTGCAAAATTGAAAAAAGATGAAGCCACTTTGCAAAAAATTCAAGGTGAATTTCAAGCGGCACAATTAGCTAACGTGAACAAAGTCAAGGCTTTACTTCCTGAAATGGGAACAAATTTAGTGGCATTATGGACGGCAGGAAACTTCTTAAATCCAGAAGCAGATTTGGAAACGATGATACAAGTTTCGGATAAATTCAAGGCTGAAAAACCAAATTCTCCGAACATTCATATCAAGACTTTTCATCAACAAATTATGCGTTTGCGTGGTGTGGACGTGGGAACTGAAGCCCCAGAAATTGCCATGAAAATGCCAAATGATAGCACATTAGCCCTTTCTTCTTTACGTGGAAAGTACATTTTGATTGACTTTTGGGCAAGCTGGTGTGGACCGTGCAGAAAGGAAAATCCGAACGTAGTTAGAATGTACTACAAGTTTAAAGACAAAGGGTTTGATATTTTTTCAGTTAGTCTCGACCAAGAAAAAGACTCATGGGTAAAGGCAATTGAAAAAGACGGATTACCGTGGCATCATGTTTCTGACCTACAATTTTGGAATTCATCAGCCGCTGCTGCGTATGGTGTACAAGGCATTCCAGCCACGTTTTTGTTGGATAAGGAAGGGAAGATAATTGCAAAATATTTGCGTGGCGAAGATTTGGAGCGGAAGTTGGAGGAAGTTTTAAAATAAATAAGATATTATAAAGACCACTAATTTAGAACTGTAAAATTACTCAACTGGAAGCTCTTGAAACGATAAAAACTCGAATCTTAAAAATGTTAAATTATCATGTAAAATCTGTTTCTCCTGATAGAATTGATGCCTTATTAGATTTGCTAAATGATGTTATTACTAAAATTGAAAATGAAAAAAGAAATAATGGTTATGAAAAAGTTTGATTTACACGAAATGCAAAATAAATTTCATAATTCACAAGATGAAATTGAGCGAATTATGCTTCAAAGGGAGTTTTTAAGTATTACGATTCCTTAGAAAATCTGAACAGTCTATCATAAAACAGGAGATGATTTTATTCGTAGATGATTTTATAATTCAAAAACGAAAAGAACGTTTAGAATTAGCGTAATTTAAAACCCTGGTAATCTGAAAATTATCAGGGTTTTTTCATGTATTTTTGTCTTCAAGAACTGTCAATTATCAAAATTTATCAAATGAAAGTAGCCATTATCGGAGCTGGAAATATGGGCATGGCGTTTGCCAAATCCTTTATCCAATACGAATTAGTAAAGAAAGAAAACCTTTTCTTAATTGAAAAAAATGCGGAACGTGCCAAAGCCCTTCGTCAAGAAAATGCGGGGGCAGTTATTGATACAATTAATGCTAAAATTGGGGAATATGACTTGATTATTTTATCCGTAAAACCCCAAGATTTTGCTTCCCTTCAAGATGAATTACGGAACGTTATTCAACCTAACCAATTGATTTTGAGTATTATGGCGGGAATTTCGATTGAGAAAATTAAGTCAACCTTAAATCACAATCTTATCGTGCGAGCAATGCCCAATACGCCTGCACTTTTGGGTATGGGAATGACTGCCTTTTCAGCGGCTGGTGATATTACTTTAAGCCAATTAAAAAGAGTTGAAAACCTTATCAATTCAACGGGAAGGGCAATTTTTTTGGAAGACGAAAGCCTTTTGGATGCCGTAACTGCGTTGAGTGGAAGTGGTCCAGCGTATTTTTTCTACTTGGTAAAAGCCATGATTGAGGCAGGAAAAGAAATGGGTTTTGAAGATGCGATGGCTTCGCTTTTAGTAAAACAAACGATGTTAGGGTCGTATCATTTACTCAATAATTCAGAGAAAAATTTAGATGAACTCATCAAAGCCGTAGCCTCAAAAGGTGGCACAACCGAAGCCGCTTTGAAACGTTTTGAAGAAGGGTTATTATCTCAGAATTTAAAAGAAGGCATTTTTGCGGCTCAGAAACGGGCTATGGAATTATCAAAATAATTTGGACTAAGCATACGGATAACTTGGCTTTTTGCTCGCTTCCGCACATGGAAGTTTTTTCAATATCAAGCTGTTATTCATAAAAATGATTACAAAACCTTCCATTTTGCTCCACAAAATATGATGAAACATTAAAAAAGACCGGAAGAAATTATATAGGATGTAAATAATTTTACTAATAAAACAGACTTAAACAAATGAAAATCAAAATTATACTCCCAATCATCTTCTTGGCAACCGCCTGCACAAAACAACCCAAATTAGAAAGCTTAGGACTCGAAAAATGGAGTGCAGACAAAGGAGGTTGCAACGGAGAACGGACTAAAAATATTGATAAATTAAAATCTTTGAAGGAAGAAATTAAAGGCACAAGTTCAAATGATTTAGATGATTATTTGCGGATACCTGATGTGCAGCAATTGGCAGACCGAAATCAAAAATATTATATTTACTTCTTAGAAAAAGGGACACACTGCGAAACTTTACAGAAAGAATCTGAGGCTCAATCGATGGCAGTTCGTTTTAGTGCTATGGGAATGGCAACGGAGGTAACATTTCAAAGAGGTGTTCCGAAACAGTAATAAAACAAAAACTCTCACGCACAAAGTGCATGAGAGTTAAGAATATTTATTTAAAGTAAGGATTTACAATTTTAAAATACACTTCATTCATTTCTCTCTCCTCAATCGCAACAATTAATTATAGTGGTTAGAATTTTATAGGTAGCACATAATATGATGCTACTTCAACTCCTTGGATTTTTGCTGGATTCCATGATCCCATTTTTTTCACAACTTTAATTGCCTCGGCACTCAAAACTGGGTCGGCTGGGCTTGCCAAAACGTGAATTTTACTGATTTCTCCGTAACGTTCAACCATAAATCTAATCAGAACAGTTTCGCCTTTTGAATTCTTTGGACGAACAATATTTTGTCTAATAAACATTCTAAGTCTTTCTTGTCCATCTGGAAAAGAGGCGGGAGTTTCTACGTCATAATACGTCGAGTCTCTATCAACAGTCATGTTTTTGAAACGCATTGCCCGGGCTTTGTCTTTATCTTCAACAATAATTTCGTTATTATCGAAATCCAAAACATCGGTAATTAAAGTCTTGTCTTTTACTGAGAAATTTGTTGGAGTCAAGACACTTTTTTGTGCTTGACTCATAAATGCTACGAATAATAGCACTGTTGAAAATGCAAAATTTTTCATGACTCTATAAGTTTAAAATTTCCACAATAAGAAATTGAGAAACATAACTACTTGATAAGAAAACAAGGATGTTAAAAGGTACAAACTTAATTTCTGACTGTCATGGCGGTTACGGTCATTAATCTTAAAGTGAAAATTTCTCTTAAAGCAAATAGAATGATTTCACAAAGTAAGGATTTTCAAAAAGTGTGCCAACTTTTTGTTTGTGATGTAAAGATATGGAATTGTATTCCATATATCCAAACTTTTTAAGAAAAATATTTTTTATGTAACTTATTGTATAATAGGTATTTAAGTAGTATCATCTAAATTTATTATTTAATAAGATTTAGTTAGTATTTAATAAGTCGTTCAATAAAAATATTACTCTCCTGATTTTAGAAAAAATAAAAAAGTGGTTTTAAATTGTTGGTATGCAATTTAAAACCACTTTATATAAGAAAAAATTAATGAAATTGATTGTATTATTCTAAGAATCAATCCCTATCAAACATCAAACCTAAAACATATGAAATAAATGAAAGTACGAAACTGAAAATTAGGGGTGGGATGAAACCACGAACCGTAAATCCGTTAATAAAATAATCGACGATGTAAACAGTTATCACGTTGATTACCAATAAAAAAAGTCCAAGCGTGAGGATAGTAATCGGAAAGCTAATGAGTTTTAAGATTGGCTTTATAAATGTATTGACAAAGCCCATTGCCAATGCTACATAAACGGAAGTTTCAAAACTATCAATTCTAATTCCGTTTATATATTTGGCTCCAAACATTATTACAGCGGCAATGATGAGGTACTTGATTATTAGGTTTATCATGGTTTTAGCTTAGGGTTTATTTGTTATGTCTTTCACGAAGTACGTCAATAATTTCATCAAAATCAATACCTTTTTGTTCTAAAAGTACGAAATAATGAAATAACAAATCGGCGGCTTCATCTTTAAATAAATTATCGTTAGAATCCATTGCTTCAATGACTAATTCAACGGCTTCTTCGCCTACTTTTTGAGCGATTTTATTTGTTCCTTTTTCAAAGAGACTTGCCGTATATGATTTTTCAGATGGATTATTTTTTCTATCTTTAATAACGGCTTTCAAATGATTTAACCAACCCGCTTGTCCAGGTTCGTTGGCTTCATTCCAACAAGTATCTGCCCCTGTATGACACGTTGGTCCGTCGGGATTTACTTTTATCAAAAGCGTATCTTCATCACAATCCACCTTAATATCCACAACGTGCAGAAAATTATTAGAGGTTTCGCCCTTCGTCCAAAGGCGTTGTTTTGAGCGACTGAAAAATGTTACAATTCCTTCTTTTTCGGTTTTTTCAAGAGCCTCTTGGTTCATATAGCCAAGCATCAAAACTTTGTCAGTTTTGGCATCTTGAATGATGGCAGGGATTAGCCCGCCTTGTTTATTGAAATTGAAATCTAAATTCATATTCTAAATTAATCGTTCTATATATACACGAAGCCCTTTGAGGATTCTGTAAATATCAAAAATTTCATTATCTGACCCTACAAAACATTACTGATAGCATATTCTTTTCCTTTCAAGACCATGAAGTGCCAACTTTTGCCAACAATATAACATCCATAAACAGGATTTTGATTTTCATTGTTATGTTGCCCTACAATCATGGCAATAACTGCTTGTCCACGAGGGTCTCCATTGGGGTCAGTTTGCCGTTTGTATTCCTTTAAACAGAAAAAAGGTTTTCTTGGGTTTCGATAACCTGATGCTATCATGCCATCTACTTTCCCTGTGAGTTCGTATTCGCCTATTACACCTGATAGTTCTCGTTCCAAGAAATAAGCGAATTTTTTATTATCAATATCTGCAAAAACGATGAGTGGACTAATGAATTTGTTTTCGAGTTCGACTTCGTTCCAATCATGACCGCCAAAATGGAGATATTTATCAGCTAATGTTGTAAGGTAACGTCGTTCATAATCACTAAATTCATACTCGAAAGCTAATAGTTCATCTAATTCAAGTATGTTGTCGATTTGAACCGTTCCAAAAGCATCATCAATTTTATCTAATGTCCATTCACTGAAATTACTTATCATCATAATTCATATTAAAATGTTCGTGTAAAGATACCAAATTAATCATAACCTCATCGAAATTCCTCTACCTTTCAAATAGGTTTTCAAATCAATAATATCAATTTCTTTGAAGTGAAAAATACTGGCAGCAAGTCCTGCATCGGCTTTTCCTGTGGTAAAAACATCGTAAAAATGCTCCATCGAACCTGCCCCACCCGATGCAATAATTGGGATTGAAGCATTTTCAGAAATAGTTGCGGTGAGTTTATTAGCAAATCCAGCCTTTGTGCCGTCAGTATCCATTGAAGTCAATAAAATTTCTCCTGCTCCTCTATTTTCTGCTTCTTTTGCCCATTCAATGGTTCGATATTCGGTTGATTTTCGTCCACCGTGGGTATGTACAACGTGTTCCCCGTCCACAAAACGTGTGTCAATTGCCACGATTATACATTGCGAACCAAACTGTAAAGCCAATTCATCAATCAATTCTGGTCTTTTAACGGCTGAAGAATTAATCGAAATTTTATCAGCTCCCGCATTCAATAAGGCAGAAACATCTTGAATGGAAGATATACCTCCGCCAACGGTAAAGGGAATATTAACATTTCGGGCTACATTTCTGACTAAATCTATTAATGTTTTTCGATTATCTACGGTTGCGGTGATGTCCAAAAACACCAATTCATCGGCTCCTTGTTCGGCATAAATTGCCCCCAATTCTACGGGGTCACCTGCATCACGAAGATTGACGAAATTTGTACCTTTTACGGTTCGCCCGTCTTTAATGTCGAGACAAGGGATTATTCTTTTTGTAAGCATATTTTGTAGGACAGGTTTCCAACCTGTCTATCGAAGTCCATCTGACAGGTTGGAAACCTGTCCTACTGTATCACTTGTTAAATTCCGCCAATTGTTTCAAAGTAACCCTCCCCTCATAAATCGCCTTCCCAACGATTACGCCAAAAATATTCATCTCATTCAACTTTACAATATCATCAAATTCTGCCACACCTCCCGATGCAATTATCTGTAAACCAGGGAATTGGTCTTGGAGATTTTGGTATAAATCAAAACTTGGTCCTTGCAATAATCCGTCTTTGGCAACGTCTGTTGAGATGGCGTATTTTGCTCCTTTTTTCAAGTATCCACCCACAAAATCATAAACCGATTTGGTAGTAGCTTCTTCCCATCCTGAAATGGCAATTTTCTCATCACGAGCATCGGCTCCGAGGATAATTTTTTCACCTCCATAGGTTTGTAACCAACTTTCAAAAAGTTCGGGATTTTTCACGGCTACACTTCCGCCCGTTACTTGCTTTGCTCCTGAGTTAAAAGCAATTTCAATCATTTCATCCGACTGTACCCCTCCGCCAAAATCAATGTGAAGATTGGTTTTCGTCGCAAGTAATTCTAATACTTTATGATTGATAATTCGCTTTTGTTTTGCTCCGTCCAAATCCACCAAATGAAGACGAGTGATACCTGCATCTTCAAAAGATTTGGCAACTTCCAATGGATTTTCGTTATAAATTTTTTTCTGAGAATAATCTCCTTGTGTCAGACGTACGCAATGTCCGTCTATAAGGTCAATGGCTGGGATAATTTGTATCATTTGGATGGTGCAGTTATTGGTTAATAGCTATTGGTTAATAGTTACTGACTATTAATTAATGTTATTGGAAAATACATTCTATTAACAATAAATCAACGACAAATAACTCATAACCCGTAACTAATAACAAACAACTGATAACGAGTAACTAAAAACTACAACTCTTACAAACCCCTTGCATCAAAAGGTTCGTCTCGACTCGTTGGTAGCCCTCAGGAAGGATAATATTTGGAATAATTACGTGATCTAAACAAGTTGTTAGTCCACAAGTATTGCATTTAAAATGAACGTGGTCGTGATGATGTTTATGGTCGGAGGTATTGCAACCTTCCTTACAAAGTGCATATTTCATGCTTCCTTCATCATCTAAAACCTTATGAATCAGCCCTTTATCAACAAAAGTTTTTAAAGTCCTATAAATAGTTACTCGGTCAAATCGGTCATTCAGAGGCAATTCAACATCTGCATGAGCGAGGGCATGAGCCTTATTCATGAACACGTCCAATATCTCCTCTCGACAGTCGGTCTGGCGAAGTTTATAGTCTTTGAGTATGGATTTTACTTCGCTCATTACTTTTCGGTAAAAGGTGAACGGTACAACACGATGAACGGTAATTTTCGGCAAAAGGGACACGGGAAATTGCCGTCAAATCCATTTACCCTTTACCGTTCACCCTTTACCGTTTAGAATAACTTACTCCAAGGAATACGGCTCAACAAAAGCACTAATCCTAAACCATAAAAAATCAAAGCATTTTTGTGCTTTGCAACATCACTAAACGCTCTTTTATTCTTAGAATATCCAACGGTAATCAAGATAATGGCAATAATATTTGTTGTAACGTGTTCCACCGCAATTTGACGATATTCAGGATTTTTCATTACTGCCGACATTCCCAAACCGTTAATGGCATCTAATCCAAAAGGGCTTAAAAACAGATACAAAACTAAGCCAATTAATAGCTGTGTATGATTTGAAATCATAAAGAAAAGACCCAATTTTCTGTCGGTTTCCGCAAAAGCAGTTTTGCCACTAAGTCCCATTGCCGCCTTGGCTAAAACAGCCAAACCTAATAGCATAACCACGAAGAAAAGTGCTTTGTGAATAAGTTGAAAAATTTCGTACATAATATTGTAAATTTTGTTTATTAATTTTCTTCAAAGATAATAAGGAATGAGTAAACAATGTTTTCGTTTATGAGGTAATATTGTAAAAACATTAATTCCAACAAACTCATGAAAAAACAACTACTAATTCCTGCATTGTGCTTAGTAAGCATGGCTTTTGGTGCTTTCATTACTAAAAAGATTGAAAATCAAGCACTTACCATTGAAATCGTGAAACAAGCCGAGAAAATTATGGGCTTGGAATTCACCGTTGCCGAAGCTGATTCAATGCTCGTTGAACTAATTGATACCCGCAAAAATTTTGAGGAAATTCGTAAAGTTGAACTCAAAAATGAAGTTTGTCCTGCCTTACTTTTCAATCCTCTGCCCGTGGGTTTTAAGTTTGAAAAAGGTCAATCTTCTTTTAAAGCCTCTGATTCGAAAATGGTTACAATGCCTACTGATAAAAACGAATTAGCTTTTTATAACGTTCGTCAACTGGCTGAATTAATTAAAACTAAGAAAATTTCTTCCGTTGAATTGACAAAATTTTATTTGGAAAGACTTAAAAAATACGACCCTCAACTGCAATGTGTTGTAACGCTAACGGAGGCTTTAGCCTTGAAACAAGCCGCTCAAGCGGATGCCGAAATTGCCGCAGGAAAATATCGTGGATTGCTTCACGGAATTCCCTACGGAGCAAAGGATTTATTGGCAAAAAAAGGTTACAAAACCACTTGGGGTTCCGTGCCATATAAAGACCAAGTACTTGATTATGATGCAGTTGTTGTGGAAAGATTAGAAAAAGCGGGAGCAATTCTTTGTGCCAAATTAACCTTGGGCGAATTGGCTTGGGGGGACGTTTGGTTTGGTGGAACAACCAAAAATCCTTGGAATCTTAAACGGGGTTCTTCGGGTTCGTCAGCGGGTTCGGCTTCTTCGGTTGCGGCTGGACTTTTGCCGTTTGCAATCGGCTCTGAAACGTTGGGTTCGATTGTTTCACCATCTTCTGAATGTGGTGATACGGGCTTACGACCTACTTTCGGGCGTGTACCTCGCACGGGAGCGATGGCATTGAGTTGGTCGATGGATAAATTAGGACCAATCTGTCGGACAGTTGAAGATTGTGCCATCGTCTTTAATGCAATTTATGGAAAAGACGGCAAGGATTTGACCGTGATGGACGCTCCTTTTCAATTTGATGGAACGAAAAAGGACTTAAAAGGCATCAAAATTGGTTATTTGAAGACTGATTTCGAAGGAAAATATGGTAATAAAACAACTGATTCTTTGACTTTGCTAACGATGAAAAAGTTAGGTGCCGAATTAATTCCAATGGAATTGCCAAGCCTGCCTTCCAATGATTTAAGTTTCCTTTTAACCGTTGAAGGTGCAGCCGCTTTTGATGATATTACTCGCTCTGGAAAAGATGATTTAATGGTTCGACAAATTAAAAATGCGTGGCCCAATGCATTTCGGGCGGCTCGTTTTGTGCCTGCCGTTGAATATATTCAAGCGAACCGTCACCGTTCCTTATTAATTCAAGATTTTCATAAAAAATTGGGGGACATTGATGTATATTTATCACCCGCACTTTCAGGTAAAAACTTGACAATGACTAATTTAACGGGACATCCTTGCGTGGTTTTACCAAATGGTTTTCGCAAAGAAGGTCGCCCAGTAAGTATAACTTTTATGGGTAAATTGTTTGGTGAAGGGAAGCTATTACAAGTTGCCAAAATCTATCAAGAAGCAACCGATTTTCATTTAAAACATCCGAAGTTGTAATTTTTAAAAGGGTGTGAAACATAGTTATTTCATACCCTTTTAAAAGAAATAAATTAACGTAAATGACCTACTTAAAATAGTCCATTTTCGTTTATTAACTTTACAAAATGTGTTCAAAAAGATACCATAATTTAGCATAATGTACATTTCACAACTAACCACTTTATTCTCTATTTTATTGACATTCAATAGCTTAGCACAAAAAAAACAAATTTATCCCTTCCGAATCTACGGAACAATACCCCGTTCCTGCAACTTCAACTAACCAATTATTTTACATTCAACGAAGTTCAAATATTAATTCGATTATGTATGATGCTAAGATAGGAATTGACAAGAAATTAGATCCTAAAAATCCTGTGCATACTTATTGGATTCTTTATACACAAGGCGGGGAAAAACAGGAACTTACAAGCATTCAACGCTCATTAGCGTATGGACTTCACACACGACCAGCAACGGGAGAATCAGGGACTTATGATGGTTATTTCTTTGCGTATCGTAGGCGTAAATTTGTTGTTAAAATTAACACAAAAGGTGAACCAATTGCTCTTTTTCCAATCAACGGCAAAATGCAAATCCTGAAAAAAGTCTTTGTGAAAGTGGATGAAAGCGGTATGATGCCATCGGTCATTTCAGTTGAACTATGGGGACGTGATGTTACTACTGATAAAGAAGTTTATGAGAAATTTAAGCCTTAAATGTGTTTAACCACAAGGACGGGAAGACGAAAGTTTTTTTCTTCAAATAATCTTAAAAATAGATTTTAATATTATTTTCGTTCTTGCAAATTTGTTTTAGCTCAAAAACAAATTTGCAAGAATTTTTTTATTTAATGGCATAGCCAACTTCGAGGGCTTATCAATGCAAGGCTAAAAACTATTTTATTAGCAACTTTACGTAAATATTAAAACAAAAAAATCATGTCTCCAACCACTCAAAAGACAGAAATCCTTGCAGGCGTAAGTTCATTTTTAGCCACCATGTACATTATCGTGGTTAATCCTTCAATACTTTCTCAAACGGGAATGCCTTTCTCTGCGGTGCTGACTGCCACGGTTTTATTATCGTTCTTTTGTAGTGTTATGATGGGTTTATACGCAAAAAATCCCATCGTTGTTGCCCCAGGAATGGGCTTAAATGCCTTTTTTACTTTCACCGCCGTCAAGGGCATGGGAATTTCTTACCAAGTGGCGTTGGGAGCCGTTTTTTGGGCGGGTGTATTCTTTTTAATATTATCCATTTTTAATGTCAGAACATATATTGTAAAGGCCATTCCAAAACCACTTCGTTTTGCTATTTCAGCGGGTATTGGTCTGTTTATCAGTCTAATAGGTTTTGAAAATGCTAAATTCATCATCTCAAATCCAGCTACTTTAATTGGTATTGCCAACTTGAAAGACCCGATTGTTTTGACTTTTTTATTCGGATTATTTCTTACGTCAATCCTGATAATTAACAAAGTAAAAGGCGGAATCATCATCGGGATTGTCCTCACAACTTTGCTTGCTGTTCCCATTGGCAGATATTGGGGAGATGCTTCTATCATCAATTTTGGACAAAAAACCTTGGTCAATTTTCAAGGCGTTTTTGCCAAACCCGATTTCAGTTTGATTGGTCAATTAGACATCGTGGGTTCCATGAAATTCTCGTTAATTCCTATCATTTTTGCCTTCGTTTTCACCGACCTTTTCGATAGTCTTTCCACCTTCGTGGGTATTGCCGAGGCAGCGTATCTCTACGATGAAAACGGAGAACCCCGCAACGTTAAGCAATCACTTTTGACCGATGCCATAGCCACTTTATTGGCAGGAATTTTAGGCACAAGTCCAGGGACCGCCTTCATAGAATCTGCCGTAGGAATTGAACAAGGCGGACGACGTGGACTCACCGCCATCACGGCAGGATTGTTGTTTTTGCCCTTCATGTTTTTATCGCCGTTATTGTCCATAATTCCCGCCATTGCCACCGCCCCAGCCTTAGTAATTGTGGGCATTTTTATGATAAAACCCATCACGAAAATTAATTGGAACAAATTAGATGATGCCATTCCAGCGTTTCTGGCTATGATTTTAATACCATTTTCGTATTCAATCACCCAAGGAATCATCTGGGGCTTTCTATCATGGACAATTTTAAAAGTTTTTACGGGGAAATATAAAGAAGTGTCGGTAACGCTGTGGATTATTGATGTGTTTGCGGTTGGGGCTTTATTTTTGGGGCATTGATTTTCTTCGATGTTTGATGTCCAATTTCCTAACATCGAATAACGAACATCAAACATCTCTCAGTTGTCTGTGTCTTCACAGACGACTTTTGTACGGACTGATTGTCTGTGAAGACACAGACAACTGAGAGAGTATTGAAAAGCTGACTGATTTTATCATTATATTTGTGCTAAAATAAATCTAAAAATATGACAACAGCATCAGCATTATTGGAGGTTTTTAAGACATTACCACCCAAATCT
>JAYVRF010000089.1:0-8184 GCA_043756925.1 Arcicella sp.
ATATAAACAAATTCAATACAACATGAAAATACTATTATTAACCCTCACCTTTTGCTTTTTTATCAAGTTGAATTCCAACGCCCAAACTGCCACAACTGCTCAATATATGCAGATTACGACCATTGAATCCACGGTTTCGGGCGGTGGCGGAAGGTCTAAAATTATCTTTACCTACGAAGATGGAAAACAAGAAGAAACTGATATGATGAATCTTTTTAGTTTGTTGGAAATTAACTTCAAAAATATCCAATCCAATGATTATCAGATAGTTAAAGCACTTGCAGCGTTTGCTAAACAAGGTTGGAAATTAGTGGCAACGATTCCCTTAGTACCCGTTTCGGAAGATAGCAGTTTGTGAATGACTCGTTATTTGTTAATGAGAGAAAAATAAATGTTTAATTACCAATTAATAATTTATCATCCACTTTCACTTATCCTTTTCTTCACCGTTTAAAAAATGTAGTTATATTCGTTCTTTCAAACAAATTGCAAAATTACCTTAACACAAACCAATATAATCATGCTCAAAAACTTTACTCTCTCAATTCTATTATTTTTCCCCTTGTTTGCCTTCTCACAAGACAGAGAAGAAGGAGGAAACAGCCAATTGCAAAGAGCCAATTGGGAAAAACTCATTACCAAAGACCCCAAGACGGGTCAAATCCCTCGGAACGAGTTAGAAAAATCTCGCACGGAAATGTATCGTATTATTCAAAAAAGTAAAAGTAGCAGGGTTCAATCAGCCATTCCGAACATCAAATGGACAGAACGTGGACCAAATGATGTGGGCGGGCGTACTCGTGCCATGCTTTGGGATTTGAATGATTCCACCAAAAGAAAAGTTTGGGTTGGAGGCGTTGCGGGTGGGTTGTGGTTTAACAACAACATTATTGATGAAAAATCTTCTTGGCAAAAAGTCAATGATCTTTGGGACAATATTGCCGTTGGTTGGATAGCCGCCGACCCGAGTAATCCAAAAATCATGTACGCCGGAACGGGCGAAAGAGGAAGTTCTGGAAGTACGGATAACACGGGTTCAAGTGGCTCTGGCGGGGCAGGCGTATGGAAATCTATTGATGCAGGAACTACTTGGAAAAGATTGGCTTCAACCATTCCTGATTACGTTAAACTTGGGAATGCAGCCAGTTGGCGAGAAATTTACAAAATTATCGTAAATGCCAAAGGAGAGATTTTTGTGTTAAATTATGGGGGTTTATTTCGTTCAAATGATGGTGGCACAACTTGGGCGGCTGTTAGTGGAACAAATGCTCCGTCGAATGACAATTTTGAACGAGTTTCGGATATGGAAATTGGTTCAGATGGAATTTTGTACGTGGCAGAAGGTTCAGGATTGTTTGCCGCCAAAATATTGAAATCTACGGATTCGACCGTGACAGCTTTTAAAGATATTACACCCGAAGGAACTTTCAAAAATGGTCGGGTAGAATTTGCTCTTGCTCCAAGTACGAAAGGTGAGAAGCAAGTTATTTACGCTGTCTCTGCCCTCAGTGGTGTTGCAAAAGCCAATTTCTTCTTGAAAAGTTTTGATGCTGGAACTACTTGGACACCTATGAAAGTGCCTGTTTATGACGACTTAAATGGAGGAGGGGAAAAGCAATTTATGGGCGACCAAGGTACGTATGACCTTATTTTGGGGACGCACGAAACCAACCCGAATGTACTTTATGCCGCAGGAATTGCGTACAGTATGAGTGTTGACAGTGGTAGCACGTGGCTTCCAAAAAGAGGGTATTCCGAATTAGGAGAGTTGATGCACGTGGATAATCACGCTTTTGTGGCTCGCCCAGGTTTTCCTGATGAAGCCATTTTTGGGAATGACGGAGGGGTTTATTATGCTCCCGATTGGGCTTCTTCGGGAAAGAATTATCCCAAGATTCAAAAGAGAAACAGAGGATATAATGTAACCCAATATTTCAGTATTGATATCAACAATACTGCCAATAGTGGAACGTTAGTGGTTGGTTCTCAGGACAATGGCACGCATTCGCTGTTGTCACCTTATGGCAAAATGAGTAGTGGAACGGCAATTAATGGCGGTGATGGTGGTTTGACTTTCATTGATAAATTAGATACCAACATTGTAATCAGTTCATACACTCACGTTACGCCAAAATTGAACATGGCGGGAGCTGGGAAAAATGATTCTCTTTCAGTAGAAATGCAACCACAATTTGACAAGCGAGGAGCATTTATTAACCCTGCTGATTATGATTCTCCAACCCATACTTTATATGAAAATAATACGCTGGCATCGGAGGAACAAACCAAAATTTTTAGGTATCACATTAAAGGAGTATCACCAAAATATACTTACAAAACCTCTAATTTGACGTTTTCGGGGGTAAAAGCCTTGACAGTTTCTTTTTTGAAATTGGGTAAAATTGCTGGTAATTTATACATTGGAACCAACGAAGGAGATGTATATAAGGCAACGGGAGTGCCTGCGGAAGGAGATACAACAATTGCATTAATCAAAATTATGGATAAAGACAGTACTTCTGCAGGTAATGTTTCTTGTTTGGATTTTGGGACGGATGAAAATACAATGGTAGTAACGAAGTCTAATTACAACGTAAAATCAGTTTTTTACACTATCAATGGTGGAGCAAAATGGATTTCAAAAGACGATTCTCTACACGGATTACCAAACGTCCCAATTCGATATGCTTTAATTAATCCAAAAGATACGAAACAAGTTTTATTAGCAACAGAATTGGGCGTTTGGTCAACGGTTGATATTACGGTTGCCAATACAAAATGGGAACCTAATAATACCAGTTTGGCGAATGTTAGATGTGATATGATAAAATATCGTGCTTCGGATGAAACTATTGCTCTGGCAACGCATGGGCGGGGTGCTTTTACTACCAAAATTAATCAGCCTTGTGCCAGTGCAGTTTCGGAGGAAAAAGTAATGGTATGTGTTGGTACAACTGCCTCATTAATAGCCACTTGCCTAACAGGAGAAGTCAAATGGTTTGATTCAACGGGCGTGAAAGAATTGTTTGTCGGTTCGCCTTTTGTTACGCCCAAAATGACGGCAGATATGACTTATAAAGTGCGTTGCGACGGAGATAGATGTCCAATTGTTTTTACCAGTGTCGCCCTGACAATAAATCCAGGTTTGGATGCTCCAACGGTAGCTGATACGACAATCAAAACAGGGTCAAGCGTCAAATTATCAGCCACTTGTAAAGGAGGAATTCCAAATTGGTATAGTTCTTTAACAAGCGTAACTTCACTTGGTTCGGTTACTTTCACGACCCCAACATTGGATGCGAATACTACTTATTATGTTGCTTGCGAATCGGGCGGGAAACCAAATTGTGTGAGCAACAGAACTCCACAAATTGTGAAAGTTAATATTTCAGGTGCTGTTGGAGGAAATTCATCGGGAGAAATGAGTAATTCAAGTGTGCGATTAGCCAATGAAAATACAGCAGAAATGGCAGAAATGATGGTTAATGTTTCACCTAATCCAACGACTGGATTATTGAATTGGAAATTACAAAGTAGAGAATTAACGGATGTAAATCTGTATTTATTGAATTCAGTTGGAAAGGAACAAATGACTCAAAATATTCCAGCACTTTCCCAAACTCACGAAGGAACGATTGACATGAGTAAATTCAATTCGGGTGCTTATATCTTGAAATTCAAGGTTGGTGAACGGATAATTACGAAGAAAATTATCAAAAATTGATGGTTTTGATTGAATTATCATGCTTCCCGAAACAATATCCATTGCGGGTATTATGCTTTCGGGAAGTTTTTAAAAGTTACCAAATCTAATCAGTCATTACGTACACTACCAAACCTCTCGCTCCGTGAGCCCCAATCACTAAACTTTGTTCAATATCTGCCGTTTTGGAAGGTCCAGAAATGAAAGTTCCAAAGCCTGTTTCGTTTACTTTTACCCGTTCATAGGCACGGTGCATATTCGTAACGATGTCGGATTTATGAATAACGATGGCTAAATATTGGGTAATCATCGGCAAAGCACGGTGGGGTAATTGCTTCTCAGAAACCCAAATGGCGGCATTTTCAGCCACGGCAAAATCACCTTCAATAATGGCTAAATTCAGCATTTCTAAATCGTGCGGATCAGCAACATTTAAGCTAAAATCTGCTAATTCTGAGAGTTCCGGAATTGTTGTGGCAATGTTTGTAACGCCTTGATAATGAACCCTTATATCAGCTCTAATTTCTTCATAAGAATTAACTTGAAGGGCTTTCCCACCCACAAAGCTCAGAATATCAGCAAACTTTTCATATAGATTTTCATACACTGATTCAAACTTAAATTTCACATTAAGTTCCTGATAATCAGGCTGATTGGTTTTTATTTGGGATAATATTTTTTCTCTGGAAGACATTTTATTTCGTTGATTGTTATTCGATGTTCGGTAAGTGAGCTACAAAGAACCTTAATGCAAATTTTTTTTCACCCTTTCCTCCCTTGCTACTTCCTCCCTTTCTCCCGAAGATACCATTCCCTAAAACTCTCCTTCGGCACATCGGGCATTTGTCTTTGTTGATACCAAACATTCAAATTATTATTGGTTATAAAGGGCGTATTTTTCATCAAAAATCTCCCTAATTTTCCAGCCGTTCTGTAAAAACTTGGCGAACTCAAAACACTCGCCATTGACTGGATTCCTATTTTTTTGACCGTTGGCACGTGTCCTTGTTGCACCAAAACTTGTCGCCATTTATAGAGTTGGTCGTGAATATCAATCTTCACGGGACAAACGTTTGAACACGACCCGCAAAGCGTTGAAGCAAAAGGCAAATCTGCATCTTGAGCCATATCCAAATTCGGAGCTAATATTGACCCAATCGGTCCAGCGATGGCAGTATGATAACTATGCCCACCCGACCGACGATAAACAGGACAAGTATTTAGACAAGCCGCACACCGAATACACTTTAAAGAATTCCTAAAATCTGGGCGACCCAATTGCTTCGTCCGTCCATTATCCACAATCACAATGTGCATTTTCTGTCCTGCTCTTGGTTTATGGAAATGGCTTGAAAAAGTGGTAATAGGTTGTCCTGTGGCACTCCGAGCTAATAATCTCAGAAAAACGCCCAAATGTTCAACCATTGGAATTATCTTCTCAAAACCCATACATGCAATGTGTACATCCGCCAAATGTACGCCCATATCAGCGTTACCTTCGTTAGTACAAACCACAAATCCTCCCGTTTCGGCAATGGCAAAATTTACTCCTGTCAAAGCAACTTTACGAGTCAAAAACGTATCTCTAAGGTGCTGACGAGCTGCTTCTGTGAGATATTGCGGGTCGGTTGCTCCTTTTTCAGTGCCTAAATGTTTATGAAAAGTCTCGCCAACGTCAGATTTTTTAAGGTGAATTGCGGGCAAAACTATGTGCGATGGAGTTTCTCCACGCATTTGCACGATACGCTCGCCGAGATCAGAATCAATTACTTCTATGCCTTTTTCTTTCAAAAAATCGTTCAAATGGCATTCTTCCGTGAGCATGGACTTTGATTTTACCATGCGGCTCACACCCTCATTTTTGATAATCGAATAAACGATTTCGTTATGTTCTTGGGCATCTGTTGCCCAATGAACGGTAATGCCATTTGCGGTTGCTTTTTCTTCAAATTCAACCAATAAATCGTGCATATTTGATAGCACATGATTCTTTATCTGTGAACCTGCCTCCCGCAATTGTTCCCACTCTGGAATTTGAAAAACTGCCTTATCACGCTTAGAACGCACAAACCAAAGGGTTTCATCGTGCCAATCAACGTGGGCTTCATCTTTATTAAATTTAAGAGAAGCCGTGGCGTGGTCTATTTTTATCGAACTCATTTTTAAAATAATTTTCAATTTCCAATGTTCAACCCAGCGGCGTTCCGCATTCAATAGTCAAGTAATCAAATGCGAACACTTGAACATTGAAAATTACAAAACTTTAACCATTTAAAATTTCCGCAATATGCTTTATCATCACCTTCGATCCTTGCCTTTTCATAATACCTTCCATGTGCATCAAACACGACACATCCGAACCCACGATGAATTCGGCTTCGTGCTTGGTGTGGTCGGTGATTCTATCTTTACCCATTTTTACCGAAACGGCCTCTTCCGTAACGCAAAAAGTTCCGCCAAAACCACAACATTCATCTTTTCGGTCTAATTCCACAATTGAAAGCCCTTCAACCATATTCAATAATCTTTCCGTTTTAGAAAAAGGTTCAGCTACAAGTTCTGACATTTGGGCTAATTTTAAACCCCGTTGTCCGTGGCAACTCTGATGGAGTCCCACTTTATGAGGGAATTTAGCATTTAATTTTTCTACTTTCAAAACATCCGTCATAAACTCTGAAAGCTCATAAATATGTTTACGAATGAATGTAGATGCTTGATTATCAGACCCGTGCAAATGTTGTTTGATGTGCAAAGTACAACTGCCCGAAGGCGAAACGATATAATCAAATCCTTTGAAATTATCCACAAAATTATTGTCACAACCCTTGCTCAAATGCTCAAAGCCCGAATTTGCCATCGGTTGTCCGCAACAAGTTTGATTGAGGGGATAAACAACTTCACAGCCTAATTTCTCTAATAATTCCAAGGTTGCAATGGCAATATTTGGATAAAATTGATCTATGTAACAAGGAATAAAAAGGGCAATTTTCATGAATTAAGGTTATGCTAAAAATTTTTACAAAAATATCTCGTCCCTCTTTTTTTTGCGTACCGTACTGTTATGTTTTATCAAAATTTCTTCTAAATTGAGAAGGATTTGTGCCTTTAAGTTGTTTGAAAACCCGTCCAAAATACGACACATTATTAAACCCACAACGATAACAAATATCCACAATTTCCAAGCCTTCTAAAAGCATTTTACAAGCCTGATTTATGCGATATTCATTCGTAAAATCTGTAAAAGTTTGATTCAAATTCTTTTTGAAATAATTACAAAAGGCGGGAATCGTTAAATTGCAAATTTTTGCAATAGTCTGAATGTCAATTGTTTGTGAATAATTTTCTTCTACGTGTTTGTAAACTTTGCCTAAACGTTCCTGATCTTTCAAACTAAAATTATACCGAATATCAACAGAATTAAGTGAAATATATTCCATAGAATTTGCTAAATTTTGAAGAATATTTAATAACGCAATAAGCCTTTCAAAATGTGATAATTTAAGTAGGTTTTTAAATTGTTCAGAAAGGGCAATTTTGGTTTTTCCATGAAAACTTAGTCCTTGTTTTGCACGTTCAAAAAGAGTTTTTATGTTATTCATTTCGGGTTTTAAAAGGAAGTTTTCACCCAAAAAATTCTCCGTAAATTGCACGACAATCTCTTCGTGTATATCCACCGAACCGTAACCAAAACCTCCATGAGGCAAGTTTGAGCCAATTAAAACCAAATCGCCATCCATATAATTGCTCAAATGATTGCCCACGTGTCGTCTGCCAGAGCCTTCAAAAACGCACACGATTTCGTATTCTGGATGATAATGATAATGCCATTTAAAAGTATTTGCTGAAACATTATGATGCAAAACTCGGAACGAACTTCCTGCATCGGACTGTATAATTTCAAATTCTGTTTTCATTTACAAATATTTCAAGATAATTTATTGATTTTCGGCTAATTACTCCTAAGTTAATGATAATTAATAATTATCTTATGAATCAACATTAATTAAGTATTACTGTTGAATAATCAAAGAGTAGTTTTTTTTAAGATTCTACTCGAAATTTGTATTATCATTAACCATTTTATAAAATAGTCAGAGTACAAATAAATCAGAAAGCGGGCATTAAGTCCGCTTTTTTGGTAACGTAGAGTTTAGTCTGTAATTTAGATTTACAGACTGAGGTTTACAGATTGAAGTCTGTGTTGTTAAAATCCCCAAAACTACAATTCCCATGAACAATTGGCAAATAAAACTCTCCATTTTTATTAATTATTTCATCTTTGCCATTCTATTAAATAGCGTTGGAACGGTCATTTTGCAAGTTCAATCAACCTACGGAATTACGGAATCTTCGGCGGCAATTTTAGAGGCTTTTAAAGATTTGAGTATTGCAGGGATGTCGTTTTTAGTAGCCTCTTATATTTCCAGAATCGGTTATAAAAATTCCATGCTTTTAGCTTTAATAATTGTAATAATTGCTTG
>JAYVRF010000090.1:0-8156 GCA_043756925.1 Arcicella sp.
CGGAAGATAAAGGAAAACCAATCTTACGAACCATTTTTGGTTCAAGACGAAGATTTTTTAAATCTTCCCAATATGCCTTTGTGTGCGTGCGTAGAATCCATTTCTCATCAACTGGATTTGGTGCAAAAAAATTTTCGAGCGAGCAAGTTCCCTCGTATAAAAGTTGTTCAGGAATTAACTCATATTTCAACATCGGAAAGCGATGTCCTTCGGGAAGTGAATGTTGATAGATGGGTGAATAAGCTATTTTGAGCATTTTGGAATCTGTCAGAACTTGGATTTATCGGATTAGAGGTTTTTTTGAATTTAAGAAATTTCCGAAATCCAAAATTCTATTTACTTGGTAAATCCAAATTCAAACAATATTGTTTAAACAATTACGCCTTTTGCATATTTTTCAAACTCGAAATTATTTCAACCGGATTTGCGTTTCCGAATACATAACTCCCTGCCACCAAGACATTTGCCCCAGCATCAATTAATCTTTGACCAGTTTCTTGATTTACACCTCCATCTATTTCTATCAGAGTAGCTAAACCTCTATCATCAATCATCTTACGAAGTTTTTTGACTTTATCAATCGTAATTTCTTCAAATTTTTGCCCCCCAAAACCAGGATTAATTGACATTAACAAAACCATGAAACAATCTGGTAAAATATCTTCCAAAACTGAAACAGGTGTTGATAAATTCAAAACTACTCCTGCTTTACATCCAACATCTTTAATTTGTCTTAAAGTTCGATGTAAATGTATCGTTGCTTCGTAATGAACCGTGATAATATCCGCCCCAACTTGCTGGAAAATTTCGACGTACCTTTCAGGCTTTTCAATCATCAAATGTACGTCCAAAGGCTTGGTTGCGTGTTTTTTGATGGCTTCAATCACGGGCATACCGTAAGAAATGTTAGGCACAAAATGTCCGTCCATTACATCAATATGAAACCAATCTGCCTGTGAATTATTGACCATTTCAATATCACGTTGTAGATTAGCAAAATCAGCGGCAAGCACCGATGGGGCAATCAGTATATTACTCATGTTTTCGTTGTTCGATTTTTGTTGTTCGATTTTCGATGTTCAACTTATAAAATTTTGATTTTGAATGATAACAGGAGTTCAAAACGAACATCCAACATCAATAAACTAATATCGAAACAAGTCCCCTTTTAAATCAAAGATCTCAATTTTTTGACCATCATTCTTCTTTAAAATCACTTTATTAGGCTCATTTTCATTAATCATTTGGATATATTCAGCATCTTTCGGAAAATACAAATTTACGTATTGAGCATCCAAAACCGACTTTTTAATATTTTTTGTATAAATATCTGCTTCATAAAAAAATTTCACATAAGATGGATAAATAATTGTATCTCCTGTTTGATACATTTTTTCTAACTTATTGGCAATCAACGGGTAAGGATTTTCAGAACGTGCTTTATCACGATAATTATACTTAAAGGATTCATCGTTGAGAACCGTTTTTACAGTATTTCCAACAAAAAATAATTGTGTAATAAATATTCCCCAAATCACATAATTTATTGGTTTAGATTTAACGTTTGCCTGTAAAAGTGCCAAACTCACGATAATAATCGAATAAGGAAACGAAAAACCCGAATATCGCTGTGAAAGTCCAAAAGTATGACCGTTTTTAAAGGTCATAAACACCAAAAAAAGTGTGGGTAGAAATGCCAAAATTAGTAGAAACCTATTTTGTTTTCTTTGAATTTTATCTTTCGTTTCTTTCCAATATTCAATAAAAAGATAAAATAATAAGCAGCAGTTTACTAATTCTAAATATTGAAATTTTGCGGTTGAATAAAGTACAAACCCAAAAGCATTAATTCCTAAAATAGTGCCAATCCAAAATTTTTGCCTTGTATTTTGATATTTATATAAAGAAAATACGGACAAAATCGAAATTATAATTACCAGAATTAAATTCTTTTTCCCAAACGTATTAATCAAAATATTGTTACTGACAATAATTAAATCGGTATAGATTGGAATTGATTTTTTAGTAACAGTTGAAATGGTTGCTGGGTCAATGTAACCCGCATGAGGGTTTGGAATTTGGTGTGCTTCTTGATAATAAATTTTGGTTTGATAACTCAATGTTGGAAAAGTATAATTTCCTCCTCCGTACAAAATCCAATAACCAAAAGCCAAAGCCCCAATACTCAATGAAATCGGTAATAAAATCCAAGGACGAGTTTTTCTTACAAACAATAAAACAAATAATCCTTGAGCCATAAAGACGGTTGCAGCCAAAAAATGTGAGAGCAAGCACAACGCAGAAAGGATTCCATAAAACAAGTACAAACGGTTGTTTTTTACATCATTTTCTTCATTTCGAATAATTTTTAAAAAAATATGAGTTGCTAAAAGTGTTAAGAAAAAACTTAAAGAATAATTACGAGCTTGCTGACTGTAAGCAATAAAAAAAGGTTCAATCGCCATCAAAAAACAAGCCAAAAGTGCCAATTGAAGGTTTTTGAAATGTTCTTTAATGAAGATGAATAATAGAATAATGGTCAAACTGCTAAACAAAACGGATAGAAATCGAATGGAATAATCAGAAATCCCAAAGACTTTTATCCAATTATGGAGAATTAAATAGTAAAATGGACTATTCCCAATATCACTCCGTCTGATGGCATCATAATAATCTTCAAGCGATTTATCTGTCCAAAACTCCTTTGGTGTAAAAGTTGTTTTTCCTTTGGTATAGAAACAATTTTTCTGCGTATTCCCTTCCATCGCCATACCTTGACTCACCAAAACGGAGGCTTTTTCATCATAGAAAATACCATGTTTATCAAGATTATAGATTCTTAAACTGAATGCTAAGACAATAATTAATAATAAAATTGGAATTGATAGTCGTGATAGGGTCATTATTCAGTACAAAAATTTAATTAAACTTGTTTACTTTAATATTGAGAAGACAGTTTTTAACAAAATTATTACAAATTAATCCCCCAAACAATAAAAAAGCCTTCTTGAAGATGTCAAGAAGGCTTAAAATAGTTTATATTTTCTAAAATAAATATCCTAATGATAACCCGATAGTAGTATTTCTGAATCCATAAAGATTTGTTGAATCCGAACCTAATCTCCAGATATTCCCATTAAAATTATATCTTGCTTCAATCAATAAATGGTCGGCCACACGAGTTCCAAAACCAAAAGTTCCTCCAAAACCAAGTGCTTTTTCATCGGGTGCATTAATGTTCACCGTTGGCAAGTAAGAAACATAGGGTCCTATGATGGTATAAATTCCTCCATCACCCATGTTTATTTTCAATAGCAGAGGAACTTCAATATAATTAGATGTCATTTCCATCGTATCAATTTTGAACCCTTTTTGACTAAAAGCAATTTCTGGACACAATGAAATATCCTCTGAAAGTTCGATGTTTGCAAAAATGGCTCCTTCAAACCCAATTAAAGTTCCTTTGGGGTTTATAATGATTGCTTGTCCAAATTGAGTACCCGCATGAACTCCTCCTCTGATTCCAAATCGAATACTTGATTGTGAAAAAGTTGAGTGTGAAATAATAAAAAGTACACCAATCATTAAAAAATTAACGACTGAATTAGTAAAGGCTTTTTTCATGATTTTGCAAATTACAAGGGTAAGTTTGTAAATTTAAGGGTTTTTAATAAAATTCTTACTAAAACTTATTTTTTGGCTTTAATTTGCTGAAAATTAATTTCATTTCTATGACTCCGCAAGAACAAATCACTCATTTAACTGAAAAATTAAACGAATTAAATTTTCAATATTATCAAAATTCAAATTCAGAAGTACCTGATTTTGAGTTTGATGAGTTATTGGAACAACTCGTTAATTTAGAAAATCAATATCCAGAATTCATTAGAAAGGATTCGCCCACGCATCGAGTTGGAGGCACAATTTCCAAAGAATTTGAGTCAGTAAATCATAAATACCCTATGCTTTCGCTGGGTAATACATATAATGAAAAAGATTTGGCGGATTTTGATGATCGAGTTCGTAAAGGTCTTGTCGAAGCAGATTACGAATATATTTGTGAATTAAAGTTTGACGGTGTGGCACTTTCAATGTGGTACGAAAACGGAACTTTAATTCGTGGCGTAACCCGTGGCGACGGCGTAAGGGGTGACGATATTACTGCAAACGTAAGAACAATTAGGACAATTCCTCTCAATATTACAGCAAAAAATATGCCACTCCGCTTTGAAGTGCGTGGAGAGGGCTTTATGCCGCTTACGACTTTTGAAGTTTTGAATAAAGAAAGAGAAGACATTGGCGAACAATTGTTGGCAAATCCAAGAAATGCAGCCTCTGGAACATTCAAAATGCAAGATTCTGGTGTAGTGGCGAAACGTAAAATGGATTGTTATATTTATCAATTTTTGGCAGATGAGGACATTTTTTCAACCCACGAAGAAAGCCTAAATCGAATGAAAGAATTAGGATTTAATGTTTCTCAAACCTGGAAAAAGTGCAAAAATATTGAAGAGGTTTTAGCATTTATTAATCAATGGGATAAAGAGCGATTTAAACTTCCTTTAAATACAGATGGAATTGTAATCAAAGTAAATTCGTTTGCTCAACGTGAAATTTTAGGATATACCGCCAAATCTCCAAGGTGGGCAATTTCTTACAAATATCAATCAGAATCAGTTTCAACACTCTTAGAATCAGTGAGTTATCAAGTAGGTCGAACTGGAAATATTACGCCCGTTGCCAATTTAAAACCTGTGCAATTGGCAGGAACGACCGTTAAACGTGCCAGTATTCATAATGCCAATGAAATAATCCGTTTAGATTTACACCTTAGAGATTATGTTTTTGTTGAAAAAGGAGGCGAAATTATTCCCAAAATAACCGCCGTTGATTTGGAAAAACGAAAAGGCAATCTTGATAAAATTCAGTTTCCAATAAATTGCCCTGAATGTGGAACACTATTAATCAGAAAGGAAGGAGAAGCCAATCATTATTGTCCAAACGATGGAGGTTGCCCACCCCAAATCAAGGGTAAAATTGAACATTTTATTCAAAGAAAAGCCTTGAATATTGAGAATTTAGGAACGGAAACGATTGATATGTTTTATCGAAAAGAACTCGTTAGAACTCCCGCTGATTTATACGATTTGAAATACGAAAACCTCTTGAATTTAGAAGGATTCAAGGAAAAATCTATCCAAAATATTTTATCGGGAGTAGAAAAATCTAAGCAAATTCCTTTTAAACAAGTATTATTTGGTATTGGAATAAGATTTGTCGGGGCAACCGTTGCTGAAAAATTAGCGGTTTATTTTAACAACATTGACAATCTTGCAAAAGCAAGTCAAGAAGAATTATTACAAGTTCCAGAAATTGGCGAGCGTATAGCACAAAGCGTTGTTGAATACTTCCAAAATACTGATAATCAAGAATTTATCGCTCGTTTAAAGGCTACGGGATTACAATTTACTCATGACGATGTTGAAATAGTTGTGGAAGGAGATAAATTAGCGGGAAAAACTTTCGTAATTTCGGGTACATTTGAGAATTTTGAAAGAGATGATTTGAAAATTAAGATTGAGGCTAATGGAGGAAAAGTTTTGAGTGGCGTTTCTGGTAAATTAAATTACTTAATTGCGGGTTCAGAGGCTGGTCCTTCCAAATTAGAAAAAGCTCAAAAATTGAATATTGCTACCATTTCGGAAGAAGAATTTATGCAAATGTTGTAAAAATGTACCACAATTCTCCAGAATCGTGTATTTAATAACTACTCTTACGATTCTGGAGAATCGTTTTACATTTTAAATTACGATTCTGGAAAATCGTTGTAAATTTTAATCACGATTCTGGAGAATCGTTGTACACATAAAAATGAGACCAAAATTTCATGGGGTCGCCCCAGCCTTAGTTACCCCAATGTTCGCAGATGGGCAAATTGATTTTCAAGGATTAAAGAGATTAGTTCAGCACGTGACAGACGGTGGCGTAGATTATATGGTTGTGCATGGAACAACGGGCGAATCGGCAACTACTGATTTAAAGGAGCAAAAAGCAATCTTAGATTTCATAAAAGTACATAATTCAAAGAATCTTCCAATCGTTTACGGTATTGGTGGAAACAATACGCCAAACGTGGTTCAATCACTTAAAAATGTTGATTTTCAAGGAGTTGATGCCATTCTTTCGGTTTGCCCATACTACAATAAACCTGGTGCAAAGGGCGTGATTGCTCATTATACTGCCATTGCCGATGCAAGTCCAGTGCCAGTAATTATGTACAATATTCCAGGGCGTTCAGGAATTAATATGACCTCTTCCACAACTTTAACGTTGGCTCAACATCCAAACATTATTGGCATAAAAGAGGCTTCCTGTATTATTGAACAGATTATGGAAATTAACAAAGATAAGCCAGAGGATTTTTTGTTGATTTCGGGCGATGATGTCCAAGCTGTGCCAACGATTGCCTGCGGGGGTGTCGGAATTATTTCTGTGATTGCCAATGCCATTCCTGCAAAATTTACTGAAATGATTCATCTTGCTTTGGATGGGAATTTCTTAAAAGCAAGGGAAATTTTAGGCTGTTTTTTAGCCATTGACCCACTTTTATACGAAGAAGGAAACCCCGTTGGCGTTAAAAAAATCTTGGAATTAAAAGGAATTTGTGGCTCGGATGTGCGTTTGCCTTTGATGAAAGCATCGGATGAATTGGCGGAGAGAATGGTTGCGGTAATCACAAAAGATAATCTTTAACTATATTTTATTTTAGAGTTACTAACTTTTGAAAAGTTGGTAACGCTAATGCAATTAACATTTTCATATTAACAAATTAAAATTATGTTTGTTCACGTAGTAAATTTTTGGTTGAAAAAAGACCTTTCAGACGCTGAGCGTCAGCAATTTGTTGATGGCGTTAAAGAACTCGGTAATATTGAGTCGCTTGTAACGTTCAATATCGGAATACCCGCCGCAACAGATCGCCCTGTGATTGATCGCAGTTATGATTATTGCGAATTAACAATTTTTAACGATGTTGAAGGGCATGATGTTTATCAAGTTCATCCTTTACATCTTAAATTTATTGACGAATGTAAACACCTTTGGGAAAAGGTATTAATCTATGATTCAGAAACAGTTTAAAATAGGTATGAGTTATATCGTATATAGTTTTAGGTTTAAATCTATGCGATTATTGAGCATTAAGAATGCAGTAAACTTTGGTCTCCTGTTTTCTATCTCCTGCCTCCTACTAACCGCTTGTAAATCAAATAAAAATTTGCAAACTTCTTCTTATTATCAACCTAATTATCAGACGGGAGGAAATGACCAGAAGACTGGTTTAGGGTTTCAGATTCCAGACAAATATGCCATTGAAGTATTAATTGGAGATGAACAACCACAAGCACAGACGGAAAGTATTGAGAAATTATCTATCTCGGATGAAACACCGATTCAATCCGAACAATTGTACAAAGGCAGAATGTTGAAACGGGGCAATGATCAACAACAAAAAAAGGCTCTGTTGGATAGAATGGTAGTTCAAGCTCAGGATTTAGGGGCAAGTGGCTTAATGAATGTAAATTATAAAGTTTTTACAACGGCAAAAACTACGGGTTATACCCTTTCGGGAACGGCATTTAGGTATGTTTTGAAGAAATAAATATTAATTACGTTTTAACGCAGGCTGTGTTTTAAAACAGCCTGCGTTTCTTAGTTACCGACTACAAAAACTGCATTTCCAAATAACAATTTTCCGTTTTGCCAAAAGCCTCTAAAAAGTGGGTCGTTTGCCATATAAATAATTTGTCCTCTACCTAAATCTTGCGTTCCGAAAATTAAAGAATTCTTCAACTTATCCTGTGCTTTATTTCCAGCAAAACCTGCAACGATGGATTTTTCTTTAATTACTCCAACGTTCCAACCCGAGCTAAGATATTGATAATCAGATGATTCAAGTACTAAACTAAAATAATTTTTATTGTATCCAAAAGCCAAAGGATTTGTATTGTCCATCGTTAATTTATAAATACTTCCTGGCGTTTCACTTGATACAGATTCACGTTCAGTATTGGCATAAATCTTCAATTTATCGTTTTCCTTTTCTTTACTCTCATCCTTTTTTTTATCTTCCTCTTTGTGTTTTAAGTCGAAACCGT
>JAYVRF010000091.1:0-8154 GCA_043756925.1 Arcicella sp.
CAGTGTTTTTAGAATTAGGCGGAAAAGATGCGGTGATTGTTACGGAAACGGCTGATATTGAACGAGCAACCTCCGCAGTTTTGTGGGGAAGTGTGGCAAATGCAGGACAATCTTGTTTATCAATAGAAAGAATTTATGTACATAGAAATGTTTATCACTCTTTTTTATCAAGGTTGGTGGGAAAAGCAAATTTATTGAAATTGGCTCATCCAACGATGGATTCTGGACAAATTGGACCTGTAATTTCTGAAAAACAAGTCATAATTATTGATAATCAATTAGAAGATGCCTTTAAAAAAGGGGCAGTTTTGAAAGCGGGTTCAAGAAAATGTGAAGAATTGAATGGAGGATTTTACTGTCGTCCAACGATTCTAACAAATGTAACCCACGACATGAAAGTAATGACCGAAGAAACCTTTGGTCCAATCCTCCCCGTCATGGCATACACTACCGTTGAAGAGGCAATCGAATTTGCAAACAAAACTCAATACGGTTTAAGCGGGGCAGTTTTTGCGGGTACGGAGGAAGAAGCTATGAAAATTGCCCGTAAAATGAAGTGCGGAGCGATTTCAATAAACGATGCTGCCCTCACGGCTGTCATGCACGAAGGCGAGAAAAATTCGTTTAAAATGTCGGGAATTGGAGGAACAAGAATGGGACCTTCCGCTATTAAAAGATTTGTAAAGCAAAAAGCGTACTTAATTAACAGTCAAGGAGTTAAAGACCCGTGGTGGTTTGGGTGATTGCGAATATTTCGTCAATACTATCCACAATGAGGGCTTTAAGACCCTCGTTATGGATAGCATTCAAAACCTACTGACATTTAGTTGACGCAATATCCGCCTTTAATTCAGCCCGTTGTGCAGCTGTTAATCCTGGACAGCTATCCAAATATTTATTGACCGTTACTAAATACGCTTCACAGTTTATTTTCGTTGGAGAGGTAGAAAAAGTGGTACCAGCTTTTGAAACTAAATCTGCATTTGCAGCACAAGCATCAACGGAAACAGGTTCATCTTTTTTACAACTGTATGAAAGAACTAAACTGGTTGCTAATACTAACATTGACAATTTTGGGAATTTGAATTGATTTTTCATGGAATGTGTTGATTAAGAGTTAAGAAAAATGTTTATACAAATTTCTGAAAATCAAGTCGTTACATTGTTACCAATTACTAACGAATCACGACCACTTACTAACTCATTATTTATTCAGTAATTATTTTTAAAAATTGTATTATGTCACAAACAAATTGATAAAACGTCCTGTTCGTAGTATATTTGTGTGAATATTCAAAGATTTACACGAATCCCTGTAACTTATAATAAACAAAACATCAATGGCTTATCAACAAGATTTTACCCGAGTAGAGGGTGTCGAACCACATCGTGTGCGAACACGAGAAATACTAAAAGCACATCCAGAAGTAAAGAAGCTGATTACAAAAAACCCAATGACTGCGGTTTGGATTTTAGCATGTGTGTCAATCCAGTTGTTGATGGCGTATTTAGTAAAAGATCAGGCTTGGTACATTATTTTAGCGGCTGCATGGTTTATTGGTGCATTTCCAGTGCACACTTTATTTATTTGTATTCACGAAGCGGCTCATAATTTGATTTTCAAAAAGCCTTCATGGAATGTTTATGCGGGAATAGTTGCTAATTTTCCGTCCTTAGCTCCAACGGCAATTTCGTTTAAAAACTATCATCTAAAACATCACGCTTTTCAAGGAGTTCACGAATTAGATGCTGACCTTCCAGATGCTTGGGAAGCGAAATTGATCAATAATTATTTCATTGGAAAAGCAATTTGGTTATTATTTTTCCCTGTTTTTCAAGCAATCAGAACGCTTCGCTGTTTAGAATTAGCCATTATTGATAAATGGGTTGTCATGAATATTGTAGGTCAAATTGCCTTTAATGCAATTATCGTTTACACAATGGGATGGGCAGCATTAGGTTACATGGGAGCAAGTTTTATGTTCTCGGTTGGTCTTCACCCTCTCGGAGCAAGATGGATTCAAGAGCATTATTTAGTATTAGATAAACATCAGGAGACATACAGTTATTATGGTGGTTTGAATGGCGTAAATATGAACGTAGGTTATCACAACGAACACCACGATATGCCTTCAATTCCCTGGAATAATCTACCAAAATTGAAAGCGGCGGCTCCCGAATTTTATGATAATTTGAAATATCATACTTCATTCGTGAAATTGCTGTTTACATTTCTTTTCAGTCAAGAAGTAGGTTTGTATTCAAGAATAGTGAGAAAAGAAAGAGGGCGTGTTGGATTGGATGATATTTCAATTCCAGATGTTCAACTTATTCAGAAAGAATATGCAAATGTTTAATTTTAAGGATTCACAACCAACAAAGAAGCCCCGATTCGGGGCTTCTTTGTTGGTTGTAGGATAAATTGGAAACCTGTCCCCAATAAAAAAGCTTTTTGAACAAGTTGGAAAACAGTTCCACCTATAATTAAACCAAAACAAAATCTTTCTGCTCAACAATAACCCTCGAACTTTCCTTTAAAATTTGTTCTTCATTGTATAAGAAAATACTGGTGTCTCCACCCGATATATTCTCAATTGTAACTTCGTCTCCTGTCGTTTTGATATTTAATAAGTTTCCTCTAAAACGCACTTTAAAAGAAAATGAAATCCAATTGTCTGGAACGAAGGGAGAGAAATATGCTTTTCCATCTCTGACTCTCATTCCCCCAAAACCCTTCACAAGCGACATCCACGTTCCAGCCATTGAGGTGATATGACAACCGTCTTCGGTATCATTATTATAATCATCTAAATCCAAACGTGCCGCTCTGGTATAGAATTCATAAGAATGAGCCTTATCGCCCAATTTTGCAGCAATAATTGAATGCACACATGGACTCAAAGACGATTCATGAACGGTCATCGGCTCATAAAAGTCGTAATTTCTTTTTAAAGATTCAATATCGAAATCATCTTCAAAGAAATACATTCCTTGCAAAACATCGGCTTGTTTAATGAAACATGAACGCAAAATTCTATCCCAAGACCACTTTTGATTAATTGGCCGCTGCGATGAATCCAAATCTTGAACTTTAATTAATTCTTTATCTAAAAATCCGTCTTGCTGTAAAAAAACGCCTAATTCTTTGCTTTCGGGCAAGTACATATTTTCAATAATGTGCGTAAATTTTGCGAATTCGTCGGCTTGGTTAAGATTTGTAATTGAAACTAATTCGTCATAACGTACTGATTCAGAGGTTTTTATGAACTCAGAAACTTCCATTAAATACTTCATGCACCAAACGGCAAAATAATTTGTGTACCAGTTATTATTGATATTATTTTCGTATTCATTTGGACCCGTTACGCCCAACATTACATATTGTTTTTTATCCTTCGACCAATTAACTCTTTGTGACCAAAAACGGGCAATCCCTAAAAGTACTTCAAAACCATATTCGGCTAAATATTTTTTATCTCCTGTGTAATTTACGTAGTCATAAATGGCATAAGCAATTGCTCCGTTTCTATGGATTTCCTCGAACGTAATTTCCCATTCATTATGACATTCCTCACCGTTCATGGTAACCATCGGATAAAGTGCAGCACCATCTTTAAAACCCAATTTTTGAGCATTCTCAATGGCTTTTTGTAAGTGCTTCCACCTATAAATTAATAAGTTTCGAGCAACTTGCTGATCGGCAGTTGCCAAATAAAAAGGAATGCAATATGCCTCCGTATCCCAATAAGTTGAACCACCGTATTTTTCACCCGTAAAACCTTTTGGACCAATATTTAATCTTGAATCTTCGCCTGTGTAAGTCTGATTCATTTGGAAAATATTAAATCGAATGCCTTGTTGAGCCGCCACGTCGCCCTCAATCACAATATCATTCATTTCCCATTTTGAATCCCATTTTGCCGCTTGTTCTTCAACCATTTTATGAAAACCTTTCTCAGAAATTCGCTTCAAATAGGCTTTTGAATTGGTTAATAAATCTTCAATTTTATGGTTTTCAGAAGAAAGATTACACGCATATTTTATTAATACAGTTTCCTCATTAATATCAACATTTATCGTTACTTGGCTGGCTATATACTTCTCTGCTTTTATTGGAAGGCTTTGGAAATCAAGGGATTTGCCGTTCTGAAAAATCTCAAAACGTTGTCCAGTAACCACATGAAAGCCAGTTTTTTTAGTTTTTAATTCAACGTATCCTTCGGCAAAGGCAGTTTCTTTTTGAACCTCTTCCCAAAATTTTTCATCATAATTGGCATCTTTATTTTTGATGTCTCCATCAATAAAAGGAGTGAGGGTGATTTTTCCGTTAAAATTTAGGGGAGTAATTGAATAACGAATCACGCCCGATTCATCATCAACCATTGAATTTATTCGTTTTGAGTTAACTTTTAATTGTTTTCCAGACAGGAAAGTTGCGGTGAAAGTACGTTCTAAATAACCTTCTTTCATGTTCAGAACTCGTTGGAAATTAGTCACTTCGCAAGTATGTAAATCTAAAATCTCCTCTTCAATTTCAACTTTAATTCCTATCCAATTGGCGGCATTTAAGACTTTTGCAAAATATTCAGGATAACCATTTTTCCACCAACCTACACGAGTTTTATCTGGATAATAAACGCCCGCCACATAATTTCCTTGCAAGGTTTTTCCCGTAAAAGTCTCTTCAAAATTGCCTCTTTGCCCCATTCGCCCGTTGCCTAACGAGAAAATTGATTCCGTGACTTCATTAAATTCACGATTAAATCCCTCTTCGATGATTTTCCATTCATCGTGTTTTAGATAATTTTTCATGTTTACTTATAAAGATTAAAGAGGTTTGGAGAAGTTGTTAAAATTTAACTTGACAAACAAAAACTTCATTCCACCTCTTTTAAAATATCAAAAATGGTTAATACTGTTTTGGTAAAATTACGTTAAAACAAAAAAAACATTTTGCAGTGCTAAGGTGTTTTTCCATTGTGACTAAAACAATCTGTCAATTGTCATTTCTTCAAAGCCTTTTATCACAAAATCAGCTTCGTGAAGGATTAGTGCATCGCCTACACCAATGACTTTCATACCGCCCGCTTTTCCCGCTTGAACGCCTGCAAGTGCATCTTCAAAGACAACGCAATCCACTGGTTTACAATTAGTTGCCTCTGCCCCCATCAAAAAAACTTGTGGGTCGGGCTTTCCTTTGGTAATGTTATTTCCGTCAATAATTACGTCAAAATATTCTATCATGTTTATCTTTTCAAGAATTAATCGAGAATTTTTACTGGCAGAACCCAAGGCAATTTTAATTCCGTTCGCCCTTAATGCTTTCAAAAATTCTGGAACGCCTTTCAACACTTCATTTGGTGTCATTTTCATGACCAATTCCAAATACCAAGCGTTTTTTCGAGTCGCCCATTCAATTTTTTCTTGTTCCGAAAGGGTTACATTGCCCCATTTTAAAATTAATTCCAAGGATTCCATTCTCGAAATTCCTTTTAATTGTTCGTTTTGATGTTCGGTAAAATCGAACCCTAATTTATTTGCCAATCGTCTCCATGCTTGGAAATGATACACGGCTGTGTCCACAATTACGCCATCAAGGTCGAATAGGCAGGCTTTTGTTGTCATGTTTATTTAGGTATGAGGTAGAAGATATGCGGTAGTAGATATGAACTATGAGGTAAAAGGTAAGAGATAAAAGAATTGAATTAATAGAACTAATTCAATATTTTACAAACTTCAACCTTATACCTATTACCTCATATTTTCTACCTACGACCTCATACCTAAAAACCTATTTTTGTAATTCTAAAATTGTAAAAGAGTTTGCTGGAATTTTTAACGTTTTTAAGTCTGAAACTAATTCCTCTGTCAGCACATTTTTCATACTGATGTATCCTTGAATATTTTCCATAAAACGGTTCGTATCGAGTTTTCTATTTTCTTTGTTCTGACTCATAATAACCATTACTGATTTATCTTTGGTATGTCTAAAATATACGTAAATTCCATCTATTGGCAAATATTGCGTTAATTTTCCCGTTGTCAATGACTCGGAATTTTTACGATAGTTGGCTAATTTCTTTACAAAATTAAAAGCCTCATTTTCTTTTTCAGTTCTACCAGAAGCTAAAAACTTATTGACTTTATCATCAACCCAACCACCTTCAAAGTCTTTTCGAACCTCAGCATCCGATGGATTTTTAAAGTTTTTTGTTAGGTTTTCAGTACCATAATACAATTGAGGTACGCCTCGGGTAGTTAAAAGAAATCCGACCCCCAATTTGTATTTATTCATGTCTTCGCCAACGATTGAGAAAAATCTATCATGGTCGTGGTTATCCAAAAATATCATGTTTAAGTCTGGATTTTGATAGAGTGCATCGTTCGATAAAACCGAATAAATTTTATTAAATCCTTTTCCCCAATCAAAATTTTGATTTAAGCCTTCGAGGATTGCCCCTTCTAAAACAAAGTCATTTGCGGAGGGTAGATTTGCTTTAAATGGTAGATTAATATTGTTTTTCACATGGTATGCTTGCGAATAAATATTATTCACCGAATTTTCGCCCGTGATGTACATATTGCCATATTCGTTTGACAAAGCATCATTACAACGATTCATAAACGGTAAATCATTGTATTGATAGGTGTCTATTCTCCAACCGTCAATGCCAAAATTTTCAACCGTCCATAATGCGTGTTGAATTAAATAATTAGCAACGTAGGGATTTTTTTGGTTTAAATCAGGCAGGAAAGGCACAAACCAACCATTTTGCATAATTTCAAAATCTGATTTGTTTCCATGTAAAATATCCACAACGGGTTCATCACGATAGGAAGTATTGGTATAAGTCTTCCATTGATTCAGCCATTCTTTCATCGGCATATCTTTCAAAATCCAATGATTAATTCCCACGTGATTATAAACAGCATCTTGAATGATTTTCAAGCCTTTTGAATGGGCGGCATCAATCAATTTCTTGTATGCTTCATTTCCTCCCAAACGTTTATCCACGTTATATTGGTCAGTAAATCCGTAGCCGTGATAGGCAGAACGCATGGCACCGCCTTCATTGGTTTGGGGTTGATTATTTTCAATTATTGGATTTAGCCAAAGCGTTGTTACCCCCAATTCTGTGAAATAATCCAAATGGTTTTGAATACCCAATAAATCTCCGCCGTGTCTTAAAAATGGACTTTTACGGTCAGATTCTGGGTCGGCCATATCAGCAAATTTATCGTTGGTTAAATCACCATTTGAAAAACGGTCGGGCAGAATTAAATAGATAAAATCCTTTGAATCAATGACTTGTGGTTTTTTGTCACGTATTTTTAATTGAAAAGGTTGCGTAATTTTAATAATTTGGTCAATGGTTTTTTTTCGACCTTTCTGAATTTGAATAGTCTTCGATAATTCAATATCCATTTGCCCAGCTTTGGTTTCAAGGGCAATATTTAAGTCCAAAAATAGATAATTTGGATTTTCAACTTTGTTTGTTTTTTCGAGGGTAACACCTTGATAATTGATTTTTACGTCACAATCTTTAATATTTTTGCCGTAAACCAACAACTGTAATTTGGGATTTTTCATCCCTACGTACCAGTTCGTAGGATTAATACGCTCAATGGAAGGCGTTTGTGAAAGTGTTTGAAAGGCATAAAAAAGTGAACAGCATACTACCCACAGTTTAGAATTTTTTTTCATGTAATATAAAGGTTGGTTAATGGAAATCGGATTAAAACCCAAAATAAAGCAATACCATAATTTTATCATAGAAAAATGATGCTTACTTTTGAAGATTGTAAATATTTATTTATCAGTGTAAGATTCTTTTTCAACATAAATTCTCTCAAAAGTGAATCGAAATTTAATTTTTAAAACTCTTTTCTACTTTTTGTTACTTATTCCAAATTTGAATTTTTCTCAAAATCAAAATAATCAGAAATCTTCTGGAAACAAGTCAAACAGTAATTCTGTAAGCAAAAAAAGTAATTCAAATAATTCTTCTCGCCATATAAAATCCGACAGAAAATCAAAATCCAAGCGTGACTCACTTCAAAATAATAATTCAAAAGTACAAATGAATACCACAAAACAAACAAAAGATTCGATGGTAAAAGAAAAATCAAGCAAAAACTCATTAACCAAATCTA
>JAYVRF010000092.1:0-29661 GCA_043756925.1 Arcicella sp.
TCAAAAATTTTCGATTGAATTGAAAGGAGACGATGCTACTTATAATTTGGCAAAAATCTATCAAGAAAAACTGAATCAGCCCGCAAAAGCGATGAAGTTATATCAAGAGTTATTAACAAAATATCCAGGAAGTATTTATGGGGCAGATGCCAGAAAAAGATTTAGAAATTTGAGAGGCGATACAATAAATTAAATATCAATTTCGTAATAATGTTAAACCGCAGGTTTTTAGGACTTGCGGTTTTTTTGTAAAAAAAATTCTTAATTACCAATCTTAATTCATGATAGAAATTTACTTGTAAAGATTGCATCGATAACATCTAAATATTATCCACATTCAAGTATTTTTTATCCACATGAAAAGTCTAAAAGTAGCTTTATTAATATCAATTTCGTTTGTAAATCAGACATTTAGCCAAACGAAACCTAAAAACATCAATTTTGCTTGTAATTACTTCGGTAGAAATATTTCACCGCAGGAGATTTGTCCACAAATGCAGAGGTTTGTGTCGGATAATCACGCAGAAGAAGTAATCAGAAGGTTTGCTAAAAAAATGGGTCAAGTCAACTCAAAATTTAAAGTAATGCAGTGTTCAAATACTGATAACTGTTTTGCAACGATAATTGAAGGACAGCCATTTATCATTTACGACAATGCTTTTTTAAGTAGGGTTGAAGAAACCACTCGAACTGACTGGGGTGCGGTTTCAATATTAGCCCATGAAATTGGACATCATGCTAATTTTCACACAATTGATGGAACGGGAAGTCGTCCTGAAAAAGAATTAGAGGCAGATTATTTCTCGGGATTTTGGTTACACGAAATGGGAGCAAATCTTTCGCAATCGCAGGAAGCCATGAAGCATTTTCAAGATGAATTTGTTACCACGACACATCCTCCGCAATCGCAAAGGCTTTCAGCCATCCAAAAAGGATGGAATGAGGCAGAAAATATGCACCCAAGAATATCTACAATTCCCCAACGCCCGCAAACAAGACCAATTCTGCCAGAAGTTGAAAGAGTCCCAGAAACGAATAGAGCGGAAGAAAGAAGAGTAATTGTAACTAACGATACAAGACCTCCGCAAAGACAAGGACAAGTCGTTAAAAGAGACATTGAAATGGGCAGAATAAGCACTTCAACTTCAACATCCGTTTTGAGGACAGGTTGTGTTAATGGAGATTGTGCCAATGGAAATGGCATTTACGTTCACCCAACGCAAGGAAGCTACAAAGGAGCATGGAGAAATGGGAAAAGAGACGGTTTCGGAACGCATTATTACTCAAACGGTCAAAAAATGTACGTTGGTGAATACGTTCTCGGTAGAAGATATGGAAGCGGAACTTTTTATTTTCCAAACGGAGAACGTTACGAAGGCAGATTCATTGACGACAAAACGACTGAAAATGGAAACTACATTATGAACAGAAATGAACGAAGAGACATGGTAGATTTAGTGTATATTTATTCAGATGGAAAAAAAGAAATTGTAAAAGTGCAAAATGAAGAGGAAGAAGAAAATTAATATGAAGCCCAAAGAAATTTGGGCTTTTTTGTTGGTCAGTAATAAAATTATTTTGCTTGCATACTATTTCATTCTAAGCAAACATCTTTATATTTGTTAAACAGTTTTTAGAATAAATAAAATTAAAAATTGTATTTAAAAAAGAAAAGAACTAATCAACGATTATCAAGTCATTTTATGAAAAATAACCCTAACATTACCCGAGTATTTGATTTAATGCCTAACTGTGTTTTACCAGTAAATAAAGATGATGCTTTTGCCAACAAAGTAAACGGTGAATGGAAAAAGTACAGTGCCATAGAATTAATAGAAACGGTTAATAAAGTAAGTTTGGGACTGATGAAATTAGGCGTTAGAAAAGATGATAAAATTGCAATTATCTCGCCCAATCGTCCAGAATGGAACTTTATTGAGTTGGGAGTTCAGCAATTGGGAGCTGTTTCTGTTCCGATGTATCCAACCATTACCATTGAAGATTATAGATATATTTTTAATGATGCCGAGGTGAAATTTATCTTTGTGGCTGGAAAAGAACTGTTAGCGAAAGTGAATGAGGCAACTAAAACTTTGGAAGGAATTCAGGGAATTTACACATTTGATAAAGTAGATGGGGCAAAAAATTGGATGGAAGTTACTGATTTGGCGAAAGGAGAAAATATTGCACAATTAGAGCCTTTCAAAGCTGCCGTTGAGCCAGACGACCTTTTAACGCTGATTTATACGTCAGGAACGACGGGACAACCCAAAGGCGTAATGCTAACTCATCATAATATCATCTCAAATATTGAAGGAATTGTTGAAGCAAAATCGCTTCCTTTATTATCAGAAGAAAGAGCTTTAAGTTTCTTACCACTTTGTCATATTTACGAGCGTATAGATGTATATGTGTATATGTATTATGGCGTTTCGATTTACTACGCTGAAAGTATGGAAACGATTGCGGATAATTTAAGAGAAGTTAAGCCTCATGTTTTTGCAACTGTTCCACGATTATTAGAAAAAGTTTATGATAAAATTGTGGCAAAAGGGTATGAATTAACGGGTATAAAAAAGCAATTATTTTTCTGGGCGTTGAATTTAGGATTAAAATACGACCCAATGAAACCAATGGGTTGGTGGTATGATACGCAACTGAAAATTGCTCGTAAACTTATTTTCAGTAAATGGAAAGAAGCATTGGGAGGAAATATTAAACTAATTGCTTCGGGTTCGGCAGCTTTGCAACCACGACTTTCAAGGATCTTTTGGGCGGCAGGAATCCCAATTGCGGAGGGTTACGGATTAACAGAAACTTCACCTGTGATTTCAAGTAGTATTTTGAGTGATTTCAGAGTAGGTTGCGTTGGAACTGTGCTTCCAAATGTTCAGTTAAAAATTGCCGAAGATGGTGAAATTTGCGTGAAAGGACCTTCAATTATGAAAGGATATTACAAAAAGCCAGAAGCCACAGCGGAGGCAATTGATTCTGACGGTTGGTTTCATACAGGAGATATTGGTGAATTATCGGAAGGAAAATATTTGAAAATTACCGACCGTAAAAAGGAAATCTTTAAAACATCGGGGGGAAAATATGTTGCGCCACAATTGGTAGAAAATAAGTTGAAAGAGTCGATGTTGATTGAACAAGCCATCGTAGTAGGAGAGGGGCAGAAATTTCCATCAGCCTTATTAATTCCAGATTTTAATGCTTTGAAAGAATGGTGTTCGAGAAATGGAGTGGATTATTCAGATGATTCACAAATCATTAAAAATCAGCAAGTTAAGGAGAAAATTAATGAAGAGGTAAAAAGTTTAATGAAAGACATTGCTCAGTACCAACAAGTTAAAAAAGTAGAATTACTACCAAAACTTTTCACGATTGATAGCGGAGAACTAACGCCAACTTTAAAACTAAAAAGAAAGATTATTCATGGGAAATATAAGGAATTGATTGAAGGGATGTATGAATAGTAGAATTATTAAAAAGCCTCTAAATTTTGATTTTAGAGGCTTTTAATGTTTTAAGATAATAAATATTTTTTAAAATCAGCAAATTGTTTACTCATCGGAATGGCAACTTTCTCTTTCGATAACAGAGCCGATAAACGTTCTGGAACATCAACTTTAGTTCCCAAAGTATCTTCAACGACATCTAAAAATTTGGCGTAATGAGCCGTTGAAAGTACGACACCAGCCACTTCTTCATTTAATGTTTCAGTATAAGATTTTAAGCCTAAATAAGCCACGGCAGTATGCGGACACATTACGTAACCCGTGCGGTCATACACTTTTTTCATGGCTTTGCGAGTATCAGAATCATTACTAAAATCTCCCGTTATGTGTGTGACTACTTGTTCGTGGGCATCACCAGCCAACAAACGCATACGAATAAAATTGGAAGGATTTCCTACGTCCATTGCATTTGAGATAGTTTCCTGAGATGTTTTTGAGCTGTAATTACCCGTTTTTAAATATTCAGGAACAGTATTGTTTGCATTAGTTGCTGCCACAAACATTTTTACGGGTAAACCCATACGTTTTGCAATTAATCCCGCCGATAAATTACCAAAATTGCCACTCGGCACGCAAAATACCACAGGTTTGGTATTCCCTTTGCGTTTTAGTTCTGCAAAAGCGTGAAAATAATAAAATGATTGGGGAATTAAACGACTGATGTTGATAGAGTTAGCCGATGCCAAATTGAATTTTGAAGATAAATCCTTATCTAAAAATGCCGTTTTTACCATTGCTTGACAATCATCAAAAGTTCCATCAACTTCCAAAGCCGTGACGTTTTCACCCAAAGTCGTCAATTGTTTTTCTTGAATATCCGAAACTTTGCCAGTCGGGTACAAAATTGTAACTTTAATGCCAGAAGTCTTGTAAAAACCTTGTGCCACCGCTCCGCCCGTATCGCCTGAAGTTGCCACGAGAATATGAATGTCCTTCTGAGTTTTTTGTAAGAAATATGACATCAAAGAAGCCATAAATCTTGCACCAAAGTCCTTGAAAGCCATTGAAGGTCCGTGAAATAATTCTAAAACGTGAGTATTTTTTTCGATTTCAACCAAAGGAGCATCAAAATTAATGGCTCGTTCGACAATTATTTTCAAATCTGAATCCAAAATATCATCACTTAGTAATGCCTTCGATACCTCA
Source organism: Arcicella sp. (assembly GCA_043756925.1). Lineage (GTDB taxonomy): Bacteria > Bacteroidota > Bacteroidia > Cytophagales > Spirosomataceae > Arcicella. The sequence goes on from JAYVRF010000092.1 coordinate 4,665, forward strand.
AAAGCAATGTCAGTAATCGACATTTTGTCAATATTCTCAAAAAAAGAAGTTGGCAAAATTGGAATAATTTTCGGCATATACAAGCCATTATCAGATGGTAAACCTCTAAAAACCGCCTCTTCCAACGACACATCAGGACTTTGATGGTTGGTGCTATAAAGTATCATAAACTTTCAAACTTGAACATTTGCGAATTAACGGGAAATCCACTAATTTAACACCACAAAATTAAGTTAAAACCACTAATTTATCATGTTCAAAAAAATCAAATTCTATCTAAGGGATTACTTCGCCTTCAATCAGACTGAAATCAAAGGATTTATGTTCATGATTTTCTTGATTGTGATTCTGATCATTTCAGTATTTATTTTCGATTTCCTTCCCGACAATCCTCAAACTGCAAAAACCATTGACCCTAAACGAGTAGAGGAATTAATGGCAAAAATTGAAGTGAAAGAATCCGCCAAAAAAGAGGCTTTTCAAGACCGCTACGCCAATAAATACGAGAAATATGATTCGGATAATACCTCTTCAAAACCTATCAAGTTATCTTCATTCGACCCAAATCAAGCATCAGAGGCACAATTAGAAGAATTAGGAATCCAAAAATGGATGGTAAAACGCATCATCAATTACCGAACAAAAGGCGGACAATTTCGTAAAAAAGAAGATCTCCAAAGAATATATGACTTCCCAACAGACCTTTACGCAAAATTAGAGCCATACATCACTTTACCTGAAAAACTATCAAGCGGAGGATTTGCCCCATTCCCAAAACCAGAAGCAAATTCCGAAATAAAAACTGCCTCAACAGCCCCAATAAGAGAATCCTTCAAACCAGTAGCCTTTGATTTGAATCGTGCTGATACCAACGACTTAAAGAAATTGAAAGGAATTGGCTCAAAATTATCCGCCCGAATTATTAAATACCGAGATATGGTAGGCGGTTTTTATTCAGAAAATCAAGTGAAAGAAGTATTTGGCTTAGATTCAACCGTAGTGGACGAGATATTAAAATTTGGAACGGTCAAGAATCCTTTGCTCAAAAAAATAAAAATTAACGAAGTAACTGCCGAGGAATTTAAGCATTTTTACATTCGCCCATACGTAGCAAAATCCATCATTGCTTACCGACAACAACACGGTAATTTTACTTCAAAAAATGACTTTGAGCCAATAAGATTATTGGATGCGAAGACATTGGAAAAGATATTCCCTTATTTTGAACTGTAAAAACATTTTCTCACATAAAATAAGGTTGATGTTTTGAATAAAAAACGATTATGCTTCAATATGGTTCAATGTTACATTAACAATAATTTCCTTAATTTTACACCAAACAAAACACTTCATCAAATGTCAACAGGATTCTTTAATGTACCGAAACCTCATAATGAGCCAATCAATTCTTACGCCCCCAATACGCCTCAACGTGAAGCCCTTAAAGCTAAATTGGCAGAAATGCGTAGTCAAATAGCTGATGTACCGATGTATATTGGTTCAGAGGAAATAAGAACTAATAATAAACAGCCGCTCACGTGTCCACACGATCATCAGCATATTTTGGGACATTACCACGAAGGCGATGCAAATCACGTAAACCAAGCCATTGAATCTGCCCTTGAAGCTCGTGAACAATGGGCAAATCTGCCTTGGCAAAACCGAGTAACAATTTTCTTGAAAGCCGCTGATTTATCTGCCACAAAATATCGATTGGATTTGAATGCTTCAACCATGTTGGGACAATCAAAAAATGCTTACCAAGCAGAAATCGATGCCGCCTGCGAATGGATAGATTTTCTGAGATTCAACGCTCATTTTGCCGCACAGATTTACGCCCAACAACCCGAATCAACGGAGGGAGTTTGGAATCGTCTTGAATATCGTCCATTAGAAGGATTTGTATTTGCCATAACCCCTTTCAATTTCACGGCAATTGCTGGAAATTTACCCGCCTCAGCCGCTTTAATGGGAAATGTTGTGGTATGGAAACCTTCTCCGCAACAGATTTTCTCCGCTAATATTTTGATGAAAATTTTAAAGGAGGCAGGTTTGCCTGATGGTGTAATTAACCTAATTTACACCGACGGACCAATAACGGGTGACATTATTTTCAAGCATCCACAGTTTGCAGGCGTGCATTTTACGGGTAGTACGAAAGTTTTTCAACACATTTGGACAACCATCGGAGCAAACATTCATCTTTATAAATCATATCCAAGAATCGTAGGTGAAACGGGTGGAAAAGACTTTGTGGTTGCCCATAAATCAGCCGATCCAAAAGCACTTGCTGTGGGTTTGGTGAGAGGAGCATTTGAATATCAAGGACAAAAATGTTCAGCCGCTTCACGTGCTTACATACCGCAAAACCTGTGGGAAGAGACTTCGGGACATGTGAAAGCATTTTTGCAGGGGATAAAAATGGGTGGAGTGGAAGAATTCTCCAATTTCGTGAATGCCGTGATTGATGAAAAAGCCTTTGATAAAATTGCTAATTACATTGAAGAAGCTAAACACACTGATAAAGCGGAGGTTTTTGCGGGCGGAAATTACGATAAATCAAAAGGATATTTTATCGAACCAACCATCATTTTAACCCAAGATCCGTATTATAAAACCATGTGTGAAGAAATCTTTGGACCAGTTCTAACGATTTATGTTTATGATGAAAACAAGTATGAAGAAACCTTAGAAATCGTGAATTCTACGTCTGATTATGCCTTGACAGGAGCAATTTTCGCCCAAGACCGTTATGCGGTTGAAATAGCCAATAAAATTTTAGTAAACGCAGCGGGTAATTTCTACATAAACGACAAACCAACGGGAGCCGTAGTGGGACAACAACCCTTCGGAGGAGCGAGAGCATCAGGCACGAACGACAAAGCGGGTTCGATGTTAAACCTTTTACGTTGGGTTTCACCAAGAACAATTAAAGAAACTTTGGTTTCGCCAACTGACTATAAGTATCCGTTTTTATCGGAATAAAATTTATATTTGTTATAAAATTACTCTTTCATTGATTTGGGAGAGTGATTTTAGAAACTTAAAAAATAAGTGAATGACACGAACAAGCATGATACCCCAAAAAACGGATATTTCATTATCAATTCCTTCAAAATATATAGGAAAAAAGATAGAAGTTCTATTGTATTCAGTTGAGGAAATTATCGAAGAAATTCCTCAAAAAATAACTATGGCTGATTTTTGGGGGAAGCTTTCTGACGAATCAGCTCAAAAAATTCATGAAACTGTAAATGAGATGAGAAACGAATGGTAAAGAAATATTTAATTGATTCGAATACCATTATTGATTTTTGTAATGGAAACCTTCCTGAAAATGGAAGAGTATTCTTGATGGGAATAAATCCAGAAATTTCAATTGTAACAAATATTGAACTGTTTGCTACGAAAAATATTTTGCAAGAAGAACATGAACTTTTACAAAGATTTGTGGCATTTTCTGTTGTACATAATATTAGCAAAGACTTAATTGATGCAACAATTGACATTCGTAAAATCTATAAAATTAAGCTTCCAGATGCGATTATTGCGGCTACTGCATTAGTTTATGGTATGACTTTAATATCACGTAATTCAAAAGATTTTGTTGGAATTGAAGGTTTGGAGTTTTTAAATCCACACAATATTATCACTAATTCTTCCCCAACCATTCTATAAAATCCTGCGAAACTTTATCTCCTTGATATACCTTATCAATCACTTTCCCAGAAGCATCTTTTTTTAATTCAAAAAATTGGTGGTCACAATTTACGTAGGCTTTTAAAATCAAATTTTTCTTCCCTTTTTCAATAAAATCTAAGGGTAAGAAGTCTAATTCAATTGCAATTTCATTATCCGCCGTTTCATAAGCAATGTACAGTGGCGTGTTGATTTTTACTAAGTTATCTATATTTTTAGTAGAAAAAGAATGCCATGCGTAATAGGTATCTCCATAATACCAAACGAGTACCCAATTTTTGAACCATCACCAAATGATATTTATCTGTAATTGATTTTACAGCAAAAGGAAATCGAAGGTAGTATTTCTGATCATAAAGCTCAATCAAAAGTTCAGGACGAGAACCTTGTCTGAAAAAGAAAAGTGGTTTCTTGATTTTTAGGTCTTCTTTGCTTCCCCAAACGATAAAAGTTGTCGTATCTTTTCCATCGGGAAGATTAAAAACTTGGCATACATCTTCTAATTTTCCAGTTTGCGAGAATCCAGAAACAATTTGCAAAAATAATAAGGTTAGTAAAATAGCTTTTTTCATGATTTTAGGATAAGTTTGATAAACAACCAAAACACGTTTTTTTATGGCAATAAGCCAAATCGTTTAACAATTTTCAACAATGGAAAATAAACAATTCAAAGCTCTTCAAATATCAGAAAGTGTTGATAAACAATATATTAGGTCAATAATTCAACGTCAGATTTCAGATTTACCAGCGGGTGAAGTCTTGGTTCGAGTACATTATTCAGCCTTGAATTATAAGGATGCTTTGTCGTCCGTTGGCAATAAAAGTGTTACCCGCAATTATCCACACACGCCAGGCATTGATGCCGTAGGAATCGTGGAGGCGAGTGAATCATCAGATTTTGGAATAGGTGATGAAGTTATTGTAACGAGTTTTGATTTAGGTATGAATACTTCGGGCGGATTATCTGAGTACATACGTGTATCTGCCCGTTGGGTTATACCGCTACCCGAAGGCTTATCCATGCGTGAGGCAATGATAAATGGAACGGCAGGTTTCACAGCGGCAATGTGCATTAATGCCCTGATTAACAATGGTTTATCTATTGAAAAAGGAAAGGTTTTAGTAACAGGTTCAACGGGTGGTGTAGGAATTTTGGCGGTTGCGATGTTGAAAAAGTTAGATTTTGAAGTAACCGCTGTAACGGGTAAACCAGAAGCCCACGAGTTTTTGAGTAAGGTAGGAGCGAATGAAATTTTATCAAGAGAGGATTTGGATGATAAATCTGGTCGCCCGATATTGAAGTCGGTTTATGCGGGAGTTGTGGATACAGTAGGAGGAAATATCTTAGCAACTGCCTTAAAATCATTGACTTACCGAGGAGCAGCAGCCATTTGTGGCTTGGTAGCTTCGCCAGATTTACCGACTTCGGTCTTGCCTTTTATCTTACGTGGAAACTCTTTATTTGGCATAGATTCAGCGGAATGCCCCATGACTTTACGCAAAGAAATTTGGCAAAAATTAGCGAATGACTATAAACCCGCTGATTTGGAAATGTTAGCAACTGAAATAACATTAGAAGAAGTGCCAGAGAAGTTGGATTTGATGTTAAAAGGTGGAGCAGTGGGGAAATATTTGGTAAAGGTAATTGCTTAACGGTACTTAAAATTAGACTACGGATAACGCAGATAACACGGATTTACACGGATTTTTTAAAATTTTATCCGTGTAAATCCGTGTTATTAGTGATCTAATTTTACTATCATTACTTTAAAACATAAGCCAAAGATTCTTCATTTTTCGTAATCCAATCCGTGATTTCCTGCACGATTTGTTTTATTGAAATCTCTGGTTTCCAGCCTGTTAGAGCCGTTACTTTTGAATTATCGGTAATGTATAAAGGAATATCCGCAGCCCGATTTTCGGGTACTTGACTGATTGGAATTGTCTTACCCGTAACCTCTTGACAGATGGCTGTAAGTTCTTGCAAAGACGCACTTACTTCTACACCACCGCCTACATTTAGAATTTCACCATTTATTTTATCAATGTTATGTAGCTGATAATCAATGAGTTTGTATAAATCCATTACGTGTAACATATCACGAGTTTGTCTGCCCGAACCACCGTAACCGATGTACGCCAATTTTTGTTGCCAGTAATGTTTTGCCACCCAAAGCACCATTACACCTTGATCAATTTTTCCCATTTGCCAAGGACCCGTCAAAACGCCACAACGATTAATAACGGTTTTCATGCCATAAAATTCGTTGTATTCATGAATCATTAACTCTGATGCCAATTTGGTTGCTCCGTATAATGACCTTGCTCCGTCCAATGGAAAATCTTCCGCAATTCCTTTGGCAGAAACACCTGTAAAGGACTGATTATCCGTTAAAGTAAACCGAGTTTCTTGCTCTTCGTAATTCAGTTTTTCAATGGCTTTGATGGGATAAATACGGCTTGTTGAGAGAAAAATAAAGCTCGCCCCGCACTTTTTGGTATAATTCAAACAATTGATTGTTCCGACTAAATTAGTGTTTATCAAATAGTCTGGCGTTCCGTCTAATCCAGCTAAAACCGAAGGTTCAGCCGAGGCTTCGATAACGAAATCTACTTTTGGCAGCGCATCAAAATCTTCTTTATTCCGAATATCGCCATGAACAAAAACTGCCCCAGCTTTCGCTAAACGAGGTAAATTGAGTTCTGAACCTTTACGTTTGAGATTATCCAAACAGATAACTTCATAGCTTGGATAATTACTCTTAATGTTAATGGCAAGTGCCGAACCGACAAAACCTGCACCGCCTGTTATTAGGATTTTCATTTAATTTTATGTTCTTATGTTACTGATTATCAATTTCAAAAATACTGTAAATGTCCTGTCATTGCGAGCGTAGCGAAGCAATCTTTTGGATTGATGATAGTTTTAAATACTTTTCATTAATCTAACGCATTGCTCCCCTAAATTCGCAAAGATAGTAACTCAAAGTCTTCGATTTCAAATCACTCACGCTCGCCATTTGTCGATCTGTTTCGGAACAACATCAATGGCTTTCTCGATAATTTTGGGAGCGAGAGGTCTTACCAAAGGATATAGATACGTATTTTGCGTTTCTTCATCTGGAAATTTTATACCGATAGAAGTTGTTAGCCAAATAAAAATACTAATGCCAAATGCCCACGTAAATCCGCCCACAATTGCCCCTGCGAGCGAATCGAAACTGCCAAAAACGGTATATTTAATGGATTTTCGCAATGTCCAACCTAATTTATTGATTAAAAAAACAATCGGGAAAAAGACCGCCCCAAAACCAATATAAGGCACTAATTTCTCCGTCATACGATTGTTCACGTAGGGCGAAATCCAATCACCTGCATAACCCAACGCTCGAAAACCAATAATGACCGAAATCACAAAAGCAGCTATCGAAATGACCTCAATAATGATGCCCCGTTGATAGCCGATGTACGCTCCCCAAAGTGTTGGAAGAAGTATGAGAATGTCGATTAATTGCATAAGTCTAATTTGAGAATGTGTTAATTTGAAAATGGTTTTGTGGGAGCCACATTTTCAAAGTACCGTATTTTCAAATCTTCAAATTAGCTTAAAAGTGCCTTCACCATCGCAGAAACCACTTTGCCATCCGCTAAACCCGCTAATTCTTTGGTGGCTACGCCCATCATTTTACCCATGTCCGAAGGGGTAGATGCACCCACACGAGTTTTTATTTCCTCTAATTTTGACTTTATTTCATCTTCTGATAATTGTTTCGGTAAAAACTCTTCGATGATTGTTAATTCAGATTGTTCAACCCTTGCCAAGTCTTCACGTCCTTGCGATGTGAAGATTTCCAAAGAATCTCTACGTTGTTTTGCAGCTTTTGTCAAAAGTTTCATTTCAACATCTGCCGAAAGGTCAGCTCCTGTGTTTATTCCAGCGGATTCTTCTATTAAAATCATGGCTTTGATGGCACGGAGGGTTCTGAGACGGTCTTGGTCTTTGGCACGCATGGCATCTTTTATGCCGTTGTCGATATTAGTTTTTAATGACATTTTTTATCAATTTTGAATGATAATTTGAGTGAATGGTAGGAGAATTGTTTACAAGTCCAATTTTTAACATTCCACCAACTATCTTGTTATTTTATTAAAATACAAACTTAAAAACATTCATTCATTCATCCTAACAGATTAAACATCAATCAAAGTTGAAAATATGACAAAGCTGAGCGTAAACATTAACAAAATAGCTACCATTCGTAATTCACGGGGGCATGACAATCCAAATGTAGTAAAAGTTGCCTTGGACTGCGAGCGTTTCGGAGCGGAAGGAATTACAGTCCATCCACGTCCCGATGAACGGCACATTCGTTATCGTGACGTATATGATTTAAAAGAAGTTATCACGACAGAATTTAACATTGAAGGAAATCCAACGGAGGCAAAATTTGTGGAATTAGTCCTTGCTAATCGTCCTACGCAGGTAACACTCGTGCCTGATATTTTGGGAGCAATCACTTCCAATGCGGGTTGGGATACCATAAAACACAAAAGCCTTTTGCAAGACCTCATTGCCCAATTTAAAGAGGCAGGAATCAGAACATCAATCTTCGTGGATGCTGACCCACGCATGGTGGAAGGTGCAAAAGAAACGGGAACGGATAGAATCGAATTATATACCGAACCTTATGCGGATAACTATTTTAAAAACGAAGGATTAGCCATTAAAGATTTCATCATAGCCGCCCAAAAAGCCAACGAATTAGGGTTAGGAATCAACGCAGGACATGATTTGAGTTTAGATAATTTGCGTTATTTTCAACAAAATATCCCCAATCTATTGGAAGTTTCCATCGGTCACGCCTTGATTTGTGATGCTTTGTATTTGGGTTTGGAGAATGCGGTGCAATTGTATTTGAGGGAGACGAAGGCGGTGGATTAAAACTATGAGTGGCTGTCATTGCGAGGCACGAAGCTATCTGTATGATTGGTGAAAGGAACTTTCAAGCTCAATTTCATCAATCTAAAAGATTGCTTCGTACCTCGCAATGACACCAAGTCATATTGCTTTCAAACTCTTTTCCATCAATCATACAGATTGCTTCACTCCGTTCGCAATGACAGAAAGTCGTAGTTTAATCGTTACACAACAAAATGATTTTCAAATACTTACAACAAAATATCATTCCATTCCTAAAAAGAATTTTCCAATACAAAGTCATAAGACTCATTTCTTACGGCTTATTGCTTTTCATCGCCTTAGACCTAATCTTTCCCTTCAAAGTTCAACCCAATTATTCCACTTTAATTACTGATTCGGAAGGGAAAGTTCTTCATGCTTTTTTGAATAATCAGGATAAATGGCGGATGAAAACGGAGCTTTCGGAGATTACACCAACGCTCGAAAATGCCATTGTTTATAAAGAAGACCGTTGGTTTCGGTGGCATTTTGGGGTAAATCCTTTTGCAGTTGTGCGGGCGGGTGTGCGTAATGTATTCATGGGCAGGCGTACTTCTGGGGCAAGTACCATTACAATGCAAGTTGTTCGATTATTAAATCCCAAAAGTCGAACATATTTACATAAAATCATCGAAATTCTGCGTGCTTTTCAGTTGGAAGTGCATTATTCAAAAGATGAAATCTTCCAACTTTATCTAAATCTTGTGCCTTATGGGTCGAATATTGAAGGCATAAAATCAGCTTCGATTTTATACTTTCAGAAGTCGCCCGATGTATTGAGTTTAGCGGAGGTAATGGCTTTGGCAATCATTCCGAATCGCCCTTCGAGTCTGCGTTTGGGGATTAACAATGACTTCATTTTAAGAGAAAGAAATCGTTGGTTAAATGAATTTAAAGAATCGCAAGTATTTCATAATCAGGATATTGAGGATGCTTTGGGCGAACCTTTGAACGTTCAAAGACACGAAGCTCCGAAACTTGCACCGCATCTTTCCTTGCGACTAAAACAGGAGAATCCTACCGAAGCAAATATTCATTCTTCTTTAATTAGAAATAAGCAATTGACGATTGAGAAAATTGTACAAAACTACGTTAGTCGGCTCTATGCTATGAACATTCATAACGCTGCGGTAATGGTGATAAACAACCAAACGCATCAAGTGGAAGCCTACGTGGGTTCGGCAGATTTTAATAATCCTGTTGACGGCGGACAAGTGGATGGCGTGCGTGCGATTCGTTCGCCTGGAAGTACGCTGAAACCACTTCTATACGCAACCGCTTTTGACAGAGGAATTATTACGCCAAAATCAATGATTAATGACGTTCCAACAAATTTTGGTGGTTTTGAACCTGAGAATTTTGATAAATTATTTCATGGAAAAGTAACCGTAGAGTTCGCTTTAGCAAATTCATTGAACATCCCAGCCGTAAAATTATTGAAGGAAATCACTACGGCTGTTTTGGTAGACAAACTCAAAAAAGCAGATTTTCAAGCGGTAAGAAAGAACTCATCCAAATTAGGATTATCCTTAGTTTTAGGTGGGTGCGGTGTGACGTTGGAAGAGTTGACAAACCTGTTTTCAAGTTTTGCGAACGAAGGACAATTCCAGAAGTCTAAATATATTAAATCAGAAAATCAATTCGAAATCGGAAATCGTCAATCTGAAATCATTTCCCCCGAATCCACCTATCTAATCAACCAAATCCTAACTCAAATCATTCGTCCAGATTTACCAAATAACTACGCTTACACGTACAGAATGCCCAAAATTGCTTGGAAAACGGGAACATCTTTCGGTAAAAAAGACGCTTGGAGTATTGGCTATAATGCCAAATATACCGTTGGTGTTTGGATAGGAAACTTTTCAGGTGAAGGCGTTCCTGAGCTTTCGGGAGCGAATATTGCCACGCCACTCTTATTCGATATCTTCAATACGATTGATTATAATTCCTCCTCAAAATGGTTTAAATCGCCCGAAAATATTGCCTTGAGAAAGGTTTGTGCTGAAAGTGGAGATGTGCCTAATGAGTTCTGCATCAACCAGATAACGGATTATTATATTCCCTCGGTTTCCAAAATGACTTCATGTACACACGCCAAATTCGTATTTGTCAGTGCAGATGGAAAAATGAGTTATTGCTCGCATTGTATGTCCGATAGTGGAGCAATCAGAAAGACATTCCCAAATCACGCTCCAGAGTTAGTTAGTTGGTTTGAAACGAAGCATATTCTATACGAAAGAGTGCCAACGCATAATCCAAAATGTGAAAGAATATTCCAAGAAAGTGCACCTCAGATTGTTTACCCAGTGGATGGTTCAACATATATTTTGGATAAAAATGATACGCAGAAATTAATGCTGAATGCTCAAGTCAGAAACGATGTGAAAGAGATTTATTGGTATATCAACGATAAATTACTACAAAAATCAACGCCAAATACACCCATTTTCTTTGAGCCAACGGCAGGCAAAGTTAAGATTTCTTGTAGCGATGATAAGGGGAGGAATACGGATATTTTTGTGAAGATTAGGTGGGAGTAAAAGCAAATAAGCCCCTGAAGGTCAGGAGCTTATTTGTTATAACCCTATTTAAAAAACTTTAATTTAACCACTTCTTTCTCCGTCAAAAACCTCCAAGAACCACGTGGTAAGTCTTTTTTGTTCAATCCCGCAAAAGTAGTACGGTCAAGTTTCAATACGTCATACCCCAAAGATTCAAATAAACGTCTAACAATACGGTTACGTCCCGAGTGAATCTTGATGCCAATCACCATGTTATCTGGCGTGACAATGCCTACTTCATCCGCTTTAAATTCGCCATCTTCGAGGGTAATTCCTTTCAAAATCTGCTCTTGATGTTCGACCGTTAAAGGTTTGTCAAGCTCTACTTGATACAATTTTTCAATCTCATTTGAAGGATGCGTTAATTTATCCGCCAAGTCTCCATCATTCGTCAAAAGCAACAAACCCGTTGTATTTCTATCTAAGCGTCCTACTGGATAAATCCGTTCTTCGCAAGCATTTTTCACTAAATCCATCACTGTTTTGCGGTCGTCTGGATCTTCGGTTGTGGTAATAAAATCTTTGGGTTTGTTAATTAAAACGTACACCATTTTCTCACGACTCAACTTTTTATTTCCCATTTTCACCACATCACCAGGCTGAACTTGATGCCCCATTTCGGTAACAACTTCTCCGTTCACACTAATTTCTCCTGCCTTAATGATGTCATCTGCCTCACGACGTGAGCAAATTCCTGCATTGGCAATAAAACGATTCAAACGAATTTCAGCGCTATTTTTTTTCTCAGATGCCTCAATATTCTTTTTAACTTTCTTCGGAGCGGTGTCTCTGTATTGACCTATTTTGTAAGTTGGAGTCCATTTATCAGATTGTTCTGCTGGATTGTGAGCTTTAAAAAGGTTTTTTCCTCCAAAATTCACTTTCGCCGAACCATAACTTTTCTCTGGTTTATCGCTTCCCTCTCCTTGGCTTTTTTTTTCCTCGAAAGAAGGTTTATCGCCAAAATTTGGACGAGGCTTATTGAAATCTCCTTTATCAAATCTTTTGGCAACGGGTTTTCTTTTATCATTCCCGTAAGAAAATTCTTTCTTATCACCGTAAGGTTTACGTTCGCCTGATGTTACTGGACGTTCTCCATAAGGCTTTCGTTCACCTGAATTAAATTCTCTTTTCTCTCCGTAAGGTTTACGTTCATCAGGATTAAATGGTTTACGCTCACCAGTAAATTCTCTTTTCTCTCCGTAAGATTTACGTTCATCAGGATTAAATGGCTTACGTTCGCCTGTAAATTCTCTTCTTTCTGGGCGTTCACTATTAAATTCTCTTTTTTCTCCGTAGGGTTTTCTTTCACCCGAATTAAATTCTCTCTTCTCTCCGTATGGTTTTCTTTCGTCAGGATTAAAAGGTTTACGTTCACTTGTGTTAAATTCTCTTCTTTCTGGACGTTCTCCGTAAGGTTTACGCTCGCCCGAATTAAACTCTCTTCTTTCTGGACGTTCGCTATTGAATTCTCTTTTTTCTCCGTAAGGTTTTCTTTCGTTAGGATTAAAAGGTTTATGTTCACCAGAGTTAAATTCTCTTCTTTCTGGACGTTCTCCGTAAGGTTTACGCTCGCCCGAATTGAATTCTCTTTTTTCTCCGTAAGGTTTTCTTTCGCCTGTAAATTCTCTTCTCTCAGGGCGTTCGCTATTGAATTCTCTTTTTTCTCCGTATGGCTTTCTTTCGCCTGTAAATTCTCTTCTCTCAGGGCGTTCGCTATTGAATTCTCTTTTTTCTCCGTATGGTTTTCTTTCGCCGGTAAATTCTCTTTTCTCTCCGTATGGTTTACGTTCGTCAGCATTATAAGGTTTTCTTTCACCCGTAAATTCTCTTTTTTCTCCGTATGGTTTTCTTTCACCCGAATTGAACTCTCTTTTTTCTCCGTAAGGTTTTCTTTCGTCAGAATTAAAGGGTTTACGCTCGCCTGAGTTAAATTCTCTTCTTTCTGGACGTTCTCCGTAGGGTTTTCTCTCCCCTCCAAATTCTCTTTTCTCTCCGTATGGTTTACGTTCGTCAGCATTAAAAGGTTTTCTTTCACCCGTGAATTCTCTTTTCTCACCGTAAGGTTTGCGTTCTCCGCTAAACTCTTTTCTCTCTCCACTGTCTCCGTAGGTTTTTCTTGCAGGCACTTCACGTCCTAATTCACGGTTTACATCGTCTTTTCTTTGACGAGTCTGTTCCCTTCTTTCGGGAGTCAAATCAACTTTTTCGATTCGCTTTCTCATTTGTTTTTTTGTTAAAATATTGCAACATCACTGCTGTAAAAAATATGTAATTAATCTCCAATAAAACGAATATTTACGCCCTGTAAACCACTAAATCTCAACGATTTAGCTTCGATTCTTTTAAATGGATTGCAAAGGTACGATTATTTAAGGAGTTAAAAAAAACTTTTTATAATACAATTTTTGTGTGCTAATATTTTGATACAATATCCCATCCAAACCGCAAAATTAAGGCAAAAATTACCACTAAGAAGAAGTTTCTCACAAATTCATTTCCTTTCAAAATTGCCATTTTACTACCAAAATAAGAACCCGTCATGTTGCAAAGCATCATCGGAATGGCTATTTCAAATTGGACGTATCCTTGCATAATAAAAAAGCCCAAAGAAGATACATCGGCAATCACATTTACGATTTTTGAAATGGCAGAAGCTTTCAAAAAACCGTAGCCAATTACGCTCACGAAGCCAAAAACCAGTAAACTGCCCGTTCCAGGACCAACGAAACCATTGTAAAAACCCGCTGATGCACCAATGACTAAACCGTAGAAAGGCACTTTGGCAAGTTGAAATTTCAGCATTTCTTCTTGTCCTAAATCTTTCTTTTTGAAAGTATAAATGGCAATGGCGGTCATTAAAATGAGAATGACGGGTTTCAAGATTTTCTCATCAATTAAATCAGAAATTTTTGCTCCTAAAAATGCCATTATGCCCGCCCCAATGCCCGCATATATAACGGTTCGCCAAGGTATTTCGACCTTTTTGGCGTATTGATAACCTGCTACGGCAGTTCCCATAAAAGACGAAAAACGGTTCGTTCCAATAATTCTGGGAATTTCAAAATGAGGATATAAAATGAACAAAGCGGGAACTTGCACTAATCCGCCGCCGCCCACAACGGCATCCACAAAACCCGCCAAAAGGGCGGCACAGCACATTAATAGTAGTTGGTAATCCATATTTTATTGGTTAATTTATCGTAAAGTTACCATAAAAAAAGTCCTTCAAACCCAAAGTTTGAAGGACTTTTAATTAATTCGATTTCAATTATTTTCCAGAACCCGAAACGCTCGTTTCACTTTTCTCAACCGTAATATCCACCAAAGAATAAAGTGGTTTTCCACCATTGCTTGGATTTGAGAACACCAAATATAAATTATGGAATCCTGTCGTTGGACTGATGGCAATTTTAGTTGGCTTGGGTGTTCCTTTTTCAATGTTTCCCGTACCTAATAATTGTCCCGTGGGTGAATCTAATCGTATTTCAACTTTCCCGCCTACTGCTCTTTCATTCGATGCGATACCCATAACTTTGAATGCCCCAATGCCAGAAAAATCTATGTCATTATAAGCAACGTAACCTTTATCGTTTAAGGCAATGACGACTTCGCCTAAACCATCAATTTTATAATTCATCGTTTCTTTTGACGAATCAAAAGTATTGGCTTTGATTTGTGCACTCCTCAATGTGAACGATTTTGAACCCGTCTGCGAACTTATATTATTTGCTCCTTTATCAGTATAACTCGCCGAGAACATATACGTACCCGCCTTGCCGTTGTCTTTGGTTAAATACTCACCTTTCACGGGCTGACTGGCTTTTTTATCATCCGCCAACGACATAATGTATTTCACCATTTCATCCACCTCTTCTTTCTTCAATTGTGGGTGAGCCGCCATGGGTTGTTCGCCCCAAACACCTCCGCCACCTTTGATGATTTTGTCAGTAAGTGCCACTATCTGACGACCTCTGCCTTTGTATTTCTTGGCAACGTCTTTATAGTTTGGCCCAATTGACTTTTGGTCAATTGAATGGCAAGATTTACAGTCAGAAAGCTCAATTAAGCGTTTTCCAGACGATACGCTCATGTTGGCTTGATGTCCTTGGGCGATGATTGTCTTATCAAATCCTTCCAAATAGTCAATGTTCACTTGTACATCTTCATTTTTAATTTTTTTGTTTTCCAACGACCCATCTTCTTTATCCGAAACTTTCACTTCGTAAGCAATTTTATTATCATTCCAGTAGAAGGATTTATTGCCTTTTATGGCTAAATCTACCTTTGGTACTTCATTTCCTACTTTAATTTCTAACGTTTTTTCGGATACATTCCCCGAAGCATCCCGAACTTTTAAAGTTGGCGTGTAAACGCCCGCTTTGGTGAAAGTAAAGGTCGGATTTGGCAAATTACTTTTGGGTAACCCCTTCGTAAATGTCCATTCATAGGTCAATTTATCACCGTCAGGGTCATTCGTTCCTTCCGAAGAAAAAGCCACTTTTAAGGGCATTGAACCAATTTTTTTATCTGCCAATACCGTTACTTCGGGAACTCTGTTACCTGAGTTGAAAGTAATTCGAGTCAAACGTGCATCATCATTTTGAGCAAACCAGTTCTGTCCGTATTCCAACATATACAATGAACCGTCTTTGGCAAAGGTCATATCCATGGGATGACTAAACTTGGTATTTGGCATAAAACGTTCCATTGAAACGAAATCTCCGTTGGGTTTCATCGTTACTAAATTTATCCAATCACGCATCCAATCATAAGCGAAAAATTTACCCTCTAAATACGATGGAAACTTCACTTTTGAGTTATTATTGTAATCTCCTGCGTAATACACAGGTCCACCCATAGCGTTGCGTCCACCTTTACCCACAATGTCCCCAAACTCGGGTGAATCTTTGTAGGGATAATAAATAAATGCTTTTTGGGCGGGAGGTAATTCACGCAAACCCGTATTGTGTGGCGAGTCGTTGATGGGCTTCATGGGATCAAATTTTGCCCAAGTGCTATCGTTTTTGAAATTACGTTGATTATAAGCCTTATTATCTCCAACAAAAAGTGGCCAGCCAAAATAACCAGCCTTGCGAGCCTGATTCATTTCATCATGTCCACGTGGTCCAAATTTATCAGAATTTTCTCCTGCATCAGGACCTACTTCACCCCAATACAAAAACCCAGTTCGTTTATCTACCGAAATACGGTATGGATTTCTATTTCCCATTACGTAAATTTCGGGACGAGCTGATGCCATACCTTTCGAGAACAAATTTCCTTCGGGGATGGAGTACGTTCCATCATCCACTGGCTTGATTCTCAGAATTTTACCTCTTAAATCGTTGGTATTTGAGGAAGTATATCGAGCATCCCACCCTGAACGGTTAGCACGGTCATCAATCGGGGCAAAGCCTTGTGAATCGAATGGATTTGTGTCGTCGCCCGTTGAAAGATAAAGGTTTCCTTGAGCATCCCAATCAATTGAACCGCCCGTGTGGCAACAACCTGTACGCTTCACTGGTACGGTCAAAACTACTTTTTCAGAACTCATCACGAGCGTATCTTTTACGTCATCATACACAAATCTCGAAAGATGTTGAGCCGTGTCAGCCGAGCCTCTTGCGGGAGAATAATACAAATAAATCCAATGATTTTGATTGTATTTTGGGTCAATATTTAAGCCCATCAAACCGTACTCATTACCCGTAAAAACATTCAAATCAGCTACAATTTTAGTGGTCTTTTTGGTTGGGTCATAAACTTTCAACAAACCTTTACGTTGTGCAAAAAGCACTTTTCCATTGTCTAAAACTGCTAATTCCGTTGGCTCGTCTAATTTTTCAGATAACGTGGTACGAATAAAACGGTTTTCTTCTGGGGGTAGTTGGCTCTTTACTTTGGTATAATTCAAATCCCCACCGCCTGCAGCCCATTGCAAGCCACCTAAAATATGTTTTAAAGGAATTTCTTCTGAAAAAGTCTCGTTGGTGTGTCCCCAATTAGTGTAAAAAGCTCGTCCACCGTCGTATTCGTGATACCAAGCCATTGGGTGAAAATCGCCCACTGTGCCTTCCTTGTACGATTTTTCGTCCACCGTAAACAATACTTTTACGTCCGTATTAAAATTCTTAAAACTATAAAATTCATCTTTACGAATCACAGAATCAGGCATGAAATTGGTTGAAATATGAGTTTTATCTTTGATGATAAATTTACCACTTTGCACGTTTGAAACATTTTTTCCAGGGTGATTCGTAAAATATCCGCCTACTAATTTACCGTACCAAGGCCAGTCATATTCAGTATCTGAGGCAGCGTGAATACCCACAAATGCCCCACCCGCTTGAATGTAACGCTCGAAGGCAATCTGCTGAGGTTCCGTTAAGACATTTCCAGTGGTACTATTAAAGACAATGACTTTGTATTTTTTGAGATTTTCTTCATTAAATCTTGCCGCATTTTCAGTAGTGTCTACCTCAAAGCCATTGGACTTACCCATATCTTGTATAGCTTTTGTACAAAATGGGATGGAACTATGGCGAAAACCAGCGGTTTTAGAGAAAATCAACACTCGCTTGCCCTGCAAAGGATTTTGAGCTTGAAGATTGGTATTTCCAATGTGGAAAAATATTAGTAATAACAAAAGAATTCGTTTCATGGGGAAGGGTATTTGTTGGTATAAATAAGTTTATAAAATTAACGCTAAAATATAAAATAAAGGTAATTAAATCTGTAAAATTTACTATTTGACTTTGTGTGGAAGGGTTTTGTTTAATTTCTCTTTAATCAAAGCACGATACCTCAAAAGCCCTTCTAAATAATAATAATCCGCATAAACTAAAGGCACATCAATTTCAGATTTGCCAGGTTTATGTCCTGTGCTGTGCATCAAAATAAAATTATTATTTGTGCCAATTTTTGCTTTGTAAGCATCACTGGATAAATTTACGAGCATTTCTTCGGCATTTTTGAAATATTCTTTCCCTATCTTTCCACCCACAATTGTTGATAATTCCAACAAAGCCGAAGCCGTTATTGCCGCTGCCGAAGCGTCCCGCTCTTCGTTCGGAATGTTGGGTGCATTGAAGTCCCAATACGGAATTTTATCTTTCGGTAAATTAGTATGATTTAGGTAAAATTTAGCAATCTTTTCCGCCTGCTCTAAATAACGTTTTAATTTGGTTTCACGATACATAACCGTGTATCCGTATAAGGCCCAAGCCTGTCCTCTCGCCCATGCAGATTCGTCGGCGTATCCTTGATGAGTCTTTTTACGCAAAACTTTTCCGCCTTCACCGTAGCAAATCACATGGTAAGAACTTCCATCGGGTCGGAAATGGTTTTTTAAGGTACTATCAGCATGAGAAATACAAATGTTATAGAACGATTTATCTCCTGATTCACGAGCCGCCCAGAACAAAAATTCAAGGTTCATCATATTGTCAATAATCACAGGATAATCAAATCCAGCGTGTTTTTCCCAAGACTTTATTACGCCATATTTTGGGTTAAATCTTGTCGCCAAAGATTTTGCTCCTTCCAACATAATCTTTTTATAGTCAGGGTTTTGTGTGAGCCGATAGCCGTTTCCAAAAGGACAATATAACATAAATCCCAAATCATGCGTACGAGTATTAAACTGTTCTTTTTCAATTGCCATCGTCCATTTTTCAGCGGCTGATTTCCACTGAGGATTCTTGGTTTCTTCAAACAAAAACCACAATGAACCGCCAAAAAATCCGCTACACCACCAAGATGTTGGCATATCTCTGGGTGATCCGTCTGGTAGAGTAGATTGAGGCGTTTTGGTAATATCTTGATGTGATTTCAACATTCCTTCATACTGTTGAGCAGCTAAGGTAAATTGCTTTTTGACATCAATTTTCGACTGACTTAAAGCATTGAAAGTCAAAGAAATGAACAATAAAAAGAATATTTTTTTCATGTTAAATTTTGATAAGGAACGTATTTAATTTTATTAAATACGAAAGACATTTAGTGTTTTTTTTTACTTTTGGGCATAAAATTGGCGAATAGAATTTCTATTCGCCAATACTATATCTTGGAAAATTAATTACTTAACCAATCCTTCCACAATTTTCATTATCGCTGAAAGCCCAATGGAATCAATATCTGAAAAGTCGTCTAATTCATCCGAATCAACATCAAGCACTAAAAATATTTCACCATTTTTATCAAAAGCGGGCAGAACAATTTCTGATTTTGAGGCTGACGAACAAGCAATATGACCTGGAAAAGCCTCGACATCTGGGACAATAACAACTTGTTTTGTGGTGTAACAATGTCCACAAACGCCACGATTAAAATTAATGCGAGTACAAGCAATCGAACCTTGAAACGGACCTAAAACTAATTGGTCTTCTTTCTTCAAATAAAATCCTACCCAAAAGAAATTAAAAGCCTGTTTAAGGGCAGCAGAAATATTAGCAAGATTTGCCGTTAAATTACTTTCTCCGTCCGTAAGTGCTTGAATTTGAGGGATTAAACTATCGTAAATTTCCTTACGATTAGTTGTTTGAGGAATTAATAAATTCTCTGCCATATACTTTAAACAGTTACCGTTAGAAAATACCTTTTCATCCAAGAATCAGATGCTTTAACATTCCAATTATCTTTAAATTCTTTAATATTTGATACTAAATTATTGAATATCAGAGTATTAGAAGTTAAAATATCATCTGTAACCAATGACTTTATTTTATTGATTTCGATAGTTTGTAATTCGTCATTCTGAAGAAAAGCAACAGAACGGTCAAAGAAATCAATATTCAATTCAGTACCTAAATCTTTTAACCAACGAGTGGAGGCATCAATCGAGCAACCAGAAGCCTGATTTTGCATTTCATCTACTGACACAACAACGAAACGATTGTGCAAAACCTGAACCGAACCTGCCAAATCCGCTCCATGAGCCGCCCAGTTATCTATTTGATTCTCAAGAATTTGCTGAATTATCTGCACCTCCGAATCGGTCAGGTTTCTATTGGCTTGATATACCCACACACGGGCATAATCGGGCATTTTTGTGAAGGGAATTAACATGGAATTTGTTATTGTATGATTTTGTAAAAGTATAGATTGAACGTGGAAAATGCCTTGATAGTTTCAATAAGTGATTCTGAAATTACCGAGGCATTTAAATAGTAACTAAAAGTCATTTACAACACAAACCCAACCCCAACCGTAGAATTCGTTTGATCATCTATCAAAATAAATGCTCCATTGGCAGGGTTATCTTCGTATTTATCAGCAAAAATTGGCTTTGCTGTTTTTAACGTAATTTCTCCAATTTCATTCAACTTCAATTCTGAAACGCCACTTTTAATCGTATCTTGATTCACAACATCTATTTTTGAATTTAAGGAAACAATCTTCGCTTTTGAATCATTAATGCCATGTTGAAGTATATACGTTCTGCCCGAAACCAGAGCTTGAGAGTCCATCCAGCAAATTTTTGCGGTAATTTCTTTTAATTGATTTGTTTGATTATTGACTTTTACTAACATATTTCCACGAGATACATCCACATCCGTTTCCAAAGTTATTACTACTGATTCTTTTGCTCCTGCGGTTTGTAATTGCGTTCCAAATTTCTCAATCGTAGCAATTCTTGAACTTTGACCTGTTGGCAAAACCGTGATTTCTTCACCCACTGAAAACGTCCCCGAAGCAATTTTCCCTGCATAACCTCTAAAATCGTGGAACTCTTCGGTTTTAGGTCTAACCACAAACTGAACTGGAAAACGAGCGGGTTTACTGATTTCGTCAAAAGAAGTATTTTCTAATTCTTCCAATAAAGGTGAACCTGCATACCAAGGCATTTCCGTTGATTTTATCGAAAGATTTTGACCGTACAAAGACGACATTGGAATAAAAGTAACTTCCTGTCCCAAGAACGAAACTTTATCTGCAATTGCCTGAATCTCAGCTTTTATCGCATTGAAACGTTCCTCAGAATAGCTTACTAAGTCCATTTTATTCACGCATACAATCACTTTTGGAATGCGTAACATTGAAGCAATGAAAAAGTGACGGAAAGTTTGTTCCAAAACGCCATTTCGAGCATCAATTAAAATCATTGAAACCTTCGTGTTGGACGCACCCGTAACCATATTACGAGTATATTCAAAATGTCCAGGGGTATCGGCAATAATATATTTACGCTTAGGTGTCGAGAAATAGATATTCGCCACATCAATTGTAATGCCTTGTTCACGTTCAGCGATGAGTCCATCCGTAAGAAGTGAAAGGTCGAGGAAATCCAAACCCTTACGCTTTGAAGCCATCTCCAATGCCTCAATTTTATCTTTGGTAATTGACTTTGTTTCGTATAAAAGTCGTCCGATTAATGTGCTTTTGCCATCATCGACAGAACCTGCGGTTGCAATTCTTAGTATATCCATTTTCAATTTTTGACTTCCGATTTTAAATATTCAAAGTTTCAATGACTGTCACAAATTTTTAATATTGACACAAATCATGGATACAAATCGAATATCAAAAATATCCCTGTTGTTTACGTTTTTCCATGGCAGCTTCCGAGCGTTTATCGTCAATTCTGGCACCACGTTCTGAGATTTCTGCGGATAAGATTTCTCCAATAATATCATCTAATTCAACCGCTTCCGAAGCCACAGCAGCAGTACAAGTCATGTCGCCAACCGTTCTAAAACGGACAGTTGCTTCAAACGGAATTTCATCGATATCTTTGTTAAGGTGTTCAGAATCAGCCCATAACATTCCATCACGTTCAATAACTTGGCGTTGATGCGAATAATAAATTGAAGGAATCGCCATTTTTTCTTCCTTGATATAATTCCAAACGTCTAACTCTGTCCAGTTCGAAATCGGGAAAACTCTTACATTTTCACCAATGGCAATTCGTCCGTTTAACATATCAAATAATTCAGGACGTTGGCGTTTTGAATCCCATTGTCCAAAATCATCACGAACCGAGAAAATGCGTTCTTTGGCACGAGCTTTTTCTTCATCCCGCCTTGCTCCACCGATGCAAGCATCAAATCTAAATTCTTCAATAGTATCTAAAAGTGTAACTGTTTGCAACACATTTCTCGAAGCATATTTACCCGTTTCTTCCTTTGCTTTTCCTTGATTGATAGAATCTTGTACGTATCGCACAATCAATTCAGCCCCTGTTTCTTTGGCAAGCCAATCACGAAATTCAATGGTTTCTGGGAAGTTGTGTCCCGTATCAATATGAACCAATGGGAAAGGGATTTTTCCAGGATAAAATGCTTTCTGAGCCAAACGGACAAGAGTTATAGAATCTTTACCACCCGAAAAAAGAAGGGCAGGTTTCTCAAATTGAGCCGCCACTTCACGCATGATAAAAATGGCTTCATCTTCCAATTCACGGGGAAAAAATCCATGCTTGGGAATAGAAGCCTCATTACCTCCAGCGGAATGGTTTAGTACATGATTTTTTTCTAAAACTGAATTACTCATATTGTTAGATAATTGCATTCTAAATTACTTGTTTTGATTTACAGATATAGTTGATTCTCCCTCTGGAATTAGGGGGTTGTATGCAACCCACATTCTTTCTGAGATTCCTCCCACCACCAACGCCCTGCCCGAGGATTTTCGCCTTCTTTGATAGCACGGGTACAAGGCTGGCAACCAATCGAGATAAATCCTTGGCGATGAAGCGGATTATCTGGCACACGATTAACTTTTAGATAATCAAGTACTTGTTCATAATTCCAATGAATTAATGGATTGAATTTTATGACTTTATTACCTTCATCCCACTCCACAATTTTCATGTCCGAACGGTTTTCAGATTGTTCTGAACGTAAACCCGTAATCCAGATTTCCGCCCCTGCCAAAGCCCGTTTCAAAGGTTCGATTTTACGAATAAAACAACATTCTTTTCGATTTTCAACGGAAAAATAAAAGCTATTAAAACCTTTTTCTTTAACTAAGGCTTCTATTCTTGCAGTATTGGGGAAATAGGTTTCAAATTGCTTGTTGTATTTCGTTTTGGTAGCATCCATCAACTCATAACTCTCTTGAAACAAACGACCAGTATCTAAGGTAAATACGCTGATGGTCAAGTTGTTACGAAAAATAACATCGGTAATTACTTGGTCTTCTTGTCCGAAAGAGGTTGAGAAAACTACATTTTTATAGTTTTCGGTAATGTATTTTAAGCTATCTTCAAGTGAAAGACGTTCTAATTTTGTGATTAATTCTTGCATAAATAACTGAAAATAAAGTCTCTATGGGATTTGATTTCATACTCCGAAACGTCCGATTAGAATTGGATCTTATCGTTTTATATTTACATTATTTTGCAAAGATATATAAAGTCTATTGAATTGGTATTCTAATAGAAAAATATTTGCCCTTTTTTAGACTTTCTTACTAATTTATCTGTTATCTTTAAAACAAATCAACTGGTAAATTATCAGCATACCTAAATCATAAATCGTATGAATCAGGGACTTGAAGCCTATTTTGAGAAGACCGACAGTCATAGCCGAGTATCGGATATGAATGTAAAGGAACTGAAAAATCTGGTTCGTCAGGGAGAAGGAACATCCCTTGAATTCAAGCTAAAAGCTACTCATCCTGAAAAAATCGTCCGTGAAATTGTTGCTTTTGCTAACAGTAAAGGAGGCAAACTTTTGTTGGGTGTAAATGATGACAAAACCATCCCAGGACTAAAATTTGTGGATGAGGAAGAATATATTTTGGTGCGTGCTATTGAGCGAAATTGCTATCCGCCCATCAATTACGAACTTGAAAGAATTGCCATTACTGATGAACGTGATGTGTTGATTTTTACCATTCCAAAAAGTAAAGAAAAACCACATTATGTACAACTTGAAAATGAGCAAAACGGTAAGGCTTATGTGCGAGTAAAAGACCGTTCCGTGCAAGCAAGCCGTGAAGTAAAACAGATTTTGAGGCGTGAAAATGAGGATGGAATTAAGTTTAACTATGGAGAAAAGGAGAAGGTTCTAATGATATATCTTTCTGAAAACCAGAAGATTACGATTGAAAAGTTTTCTGAAATAGCCAAAATTTCTCTTCGTTCAGCTTCTCATACTTTGGTGCTTTTGGTGTTGAGTAATGTACTGAGAATTCAACCCGATGAGGTGATGGATTGGTACTATCTTGTTTAGGAGAAATGGAGACAGGAGGAATGGATACAGAAAGAAAAATCTGTTTTCTCTTGTCTCTTTTTTTCCTTCCTCCATTACTTCTTTTCGTAATATGACGTTGTTTCTGGTACTTCAATAACTGGTGGTCTCCAACCAATTTTTTTGCCAAATTTGAATGTTATTCCCGCACTAAGACTTACTAAATTTCTATAACCATCTGAATACGTAATTCCTGTATATTTTATTTTTGCAAAAATTCCCAATCTATCAGCATATTCTTGTAAATGCACACCAATACTTGGTGAAAATCCCCAATTCAAATATTCTCCTATTGGTAAATTTGGAGCATAAATACGGTAACTCTCATTAATTCGAGAATCGTATTTTGTATAAAAAGCTCCTGTTTCAAGTCCTACGAAGGGTTTTACTAATTTTTTACTCAATAGATAATATTCTCCTCCGATTGTTAACGGAAGCACAGTTTTATATGAATATCCGTAAGTTTTGGCTGAATAATCGAAATTAGAAACGGCAATTAAGGCAATTCTCATATCGTGAATGCCAGCGGTTGCGGTGGTTCTAAATTTGTCGGATAAATGTTTACGTAGACTTAATTC
>JAYVRF010000093.1:0-8092 GCA_043756925.1 Arcicella sp.
ATCGTCCAAAGGAATTTTTTGTTGGGCTTTCATAAGTAGAGGACTTAGAAAAGTTAACCATAAAATCAAATGTTTCATTTTCAGGAATTTAGGGATGATTAAATTTTACGAACAACAAAAATACACAATACTATGACATTAATTATACGGTTTTGCACCCATATTTTCTTCAAATGTTAATACTTTTACACAAAATGACACAAAATGACACAAATTGAATAAGTTGATAGAATTAAATATGAAAAATAAACCATTTATAGCTCCAAACGCCTCCGTAATGGGAAATGTTACGTTTGGCGAAAATGTTTCAGTTTGGTACGGTGCTGTCATTCGGGCGGATGTTGAAGCCATTATTATTGGCAATAATTCAAATATTCAAGACACGGCAGTTCTCCACGCAGACCCAGGCGACCCAACGATTATTGGCAATGATGTAACGGTCGGACATGGGGCAATTATTCACGGAGCAGTCGTGGGTGACGGTTCGCTTATTGGTATGCGAGCAACGATTTTGAATAAGGCGAAAATTGGGAAAAATTGCGTAATTGGAGCGTGTGCTTTGGTAACGGAAGGAATGATAATTCCTGATAATTCTTTGGTGGTTGGCATACCTGCAAAAGTGGTGAGACAAATTTCAGAACAGCAAGCTAAAATGTTGAAATTAGGGGCTTTGCATTACGTGGAAATGGCTGAGAGACATGAAGAAGGGGATTTTCCGTTGATTAACTAATTATTACGTAAAATAGGAGGGAGGGGATTGTACAAAAATTTGAATTCTCTTAGTTGATAAATCATTGAATTTTGGTAGGTTTCAATAAGAAATAAGTAGGTAATAAATCAGTTATCAATAGGCAAAATAATGCTTGACTATTTTCAATAAATCTCAACTTATGAAAAAAATACATGAAAACGTCTTAATCATTTTAACATTAATCTTGATCATAACAAACAGTTTTGCTCAAAGAAAAATTACGATTCAAAACCCCAATGAGGCTCAAGTCATCGGTCGAGAAATTGAGGTTTTTGAGGATAAAACTGCCTCTTTACCCTTTGAAATCGTTCATAAACGCTCGGATATTGATGCTCGTTTTACGCAAAGTATTCAACCAAATCCTAATTTTGGCGTTACGGCTTCGGTCGTTTGGGCGAGATTTACGTTGCAAAATAAATCTTCCCAAAAACTATATCTCGAAATCTCCGAACCCGTAATTGATAGTATTGATATTTATAGAATTGATGCAAATAATAAGATAACTCACAAAAAATCAGGAGTTTATGTGCCAGTTTCTAAGCGAGATTTCCATACAAATTTCTATCTTTTCGACCTCAATCTTAATTCTGAACAAACCTGTACGTATTACATTCGCTTCCAAAATTCCTTACCGATGCTTTTTCCCATGAGAGTTGCTCCGTTAAAAGTCTATTTTGAAGATAACCATTCAAAGGATTTAATGCAAGGGGTTTACTTAGGAATTATGTTGGTAATGGCGATTTTTAACTTCTTTATCTATTTTACCGTTCGTAGTAAAGAGTATATTTATTACGTGATTTATGTATTTTCTTTTGCCTGTTTTTTTGCTTACAATAAAGGTATTGGACATGAATTTATTTGGCATAAAGCTCTGTGGTTCAACCGAATAACACCCATTTTTATTTCTTCGGGGGTTTCATTTGGACTTCTGTTTGCCAACACTTTTTTAGATGCTGATAAATACCTCCCATCTTCTAAAAAAATAACCAAGGCACTCATCGGTTTAATCGTAATTTGTTTAATAAGTCATTGGATAGGTTTAGGTTCTTTGAGTATCACTTTGTTGCATTTTGTGGCGTTTTTTATTGTCATTTACGTGCTGATGATTGCCGTGTACATTTGGCTACAAGGCTCGCAAACGGCATTATTTTTCTTAATTGCGTGGTCGGTTTTCTTAGTAAGTGCGATGATTTTTATTATGCAATTATCCAACATTTTGCCAAGCGATAATTTTACCAGAAATGCCCTTCAAGTGGGTTCTGCCTTAGAAGTTGTGTTGCTTTCGTTCGCTTTGGCGTATCGAATTAATAGTGACAGAAAAGAACGAACACAGTATCAAGCGGAGGTAATTAGGCAATTACAGGCAAATGAACAAATGAGAAGTCGTATCGCAAGAGATTTGCACGATGATATTGGTTCAACGCTGAGTAGTATCGGAATTTTGAGTCAAGTTGTTGAAAATCAGATGAGTAAAAGTTCTGATTCGGTTAAAGATATGGTTCGTAAGATTGGCGAAAGTTCACAAAGAGTACAGCGTTCTTTGAGTGATATTGTCTGGACAACCAAGCAAACCGAAGATAATTTTGATAATGTTTTGGTAAAAATGAAAGAGTTTACTTCCGAAATGTTGGAGATGAAAGACATTTTCTATCACTTCAATTCCGATAATCTTCCAGACGTAAGGCTCTCACCCTCAAAGCAATACAATTTTTATTTGATTTATAAAGAAGCCATCAATAACATCGTAAAATATTCAAATGCCGATGAAGTAACGATTGACTTAAACCATCAAGCAGATTTATTAATTTTGAATATTACTGATAACGGAATCGGATTTGATGAAAATAATATCAAAACGGGCAATGGTTTAGGCAATATGCGCAAACGTGCCGAGAGTTTGGGGGGTAAAATTGAAATTCATTCTAAAAATGTTGAAGGGACAACGGTAAGGTTAGAGATTCCTGTGGAGTAAGTAGAAATATTAGACCACAGATTGAACCGATGTTACGGATTTACACAGATTTTTTTAAATTTTTATCCGTGTAATTCCGTAGCATCGGTCCAATCCGTGATCTATTTTCAAAGCATAGAAAATTTACCGAATAGCGTAGCCGACCTTGAAGTTTAGCAATAAAAATAATCCAGACGAACGAGGGAAAAGTCCATCCACAAAAGTCCCATCATGCACCTTTGCGATACCTGCATTTAAGTCAAAATAACCGTTTTTCACCAATCGACGTTGAATTCCATAAACCAAACCCGTGTGTCTTTTGAAAAATTGCAATTCTCCATTTGGGTTTTTGTAAAAGTCCAATCCGTTAAGTACAGATAAGTAATTAGCTGAAAGATTATTGGCTGATTTTCCGTAAGCAATTCGTTTCTTCAAATTGTAGTAATATCGTGGCTCAAAAGAATAACTTCCCGACCAATAAGGACCAACCGTGTAGGTACTTGTATATATTCCACTGGAACTGTAATTAGTGAATGTACCTTTGTATGAACCAAACTTAGCTCTGATTGCTTGATTAATTGACCATGCACTTTGCCCAATTTTAAACTCATAATCCAATCCCAAATTGACATCTTTTTTAGTTCCAGAAATATAGAACATACGGGTAAAATCAATTTTCAACCAACTTCTTTGAGCCTCAAAACACCTAAAAACATCGCAAGTAGTTGCTCTATAATTATCCCCAGAACTGGTAAATCCAAAACCAATTCTTGCCTCTGAACGAATAAACCAGTCAGTCTCTTTGTATTCGTAATAGTTGCCCGAAAATCTGGTTGTTGTATAGTTTGGCAGCTTTACTTCTTCCCAAAGTGGTTTTATGGAAGTGCTGGTTTCAATATCTGCCATGATGCCAATATCAATCAGTCCTGTTTTCAAAAAAACGGTTTTGGGTTCCAAAAGATAGCCCTATTCGTTGATTGAATGATTTAGTTTCATAGTCTGAATCGTATCTATTTCCCGTCAAGTTTTGTTGAAATTTTAAGCCTACGTACATCCCCGAAAGATTTGAAACCTTTTGATTTAGATATAATCGAGGTTCAAGAATGGCTGAAAAAGTTGAACTATTTTTACTTTCATCAACCGTCCAAAATCAAGTAATGTGTTGATTGACAATGATTTACCAATTTTTTGTTCGTATCCTGCCGTTACGTTAAATTCAATTGCTCCGCCTCTTGAAAAAGCGGTTGGTGTAGAACCAATTTGTAATTTAAATAGGTGATTTATAGGTTCTTGTCTTTTCAAAACATATTGAGAATTGTCAATAATTTCGGTTTTTTCTAAGGTGCCAGTTTCTTGTGAAATACTAACTTTTACGCTGTCAGTCTGAGCCATTATTCCGAATGGGCAGATGAATAATAAGAGGGTGATGAGCTTTTTCATGTTTAGTTTTCGATTGATATAGTTCCGAATGAATTAGAAATAGAAATGGTTGAGGCAATGTTTTCATTAAAGGTTGCCGTTTCCTTATTTTTCAAATGTGATGAAACAAAATTGGGGGGAACTTTCAGTTTACCGTACTCACTAACCAGATGAAAATGATGATTTTTGACTAAAATCCCCTCCAAACTTATTTCCGATTTTTGAGCTTCAATTTTTAGTCTTTGCAGGTTTGAAACTGAATTAATGGCGAGCTTCAAAAAGTTTCCTGTGATACTGAAATCTTCACTAATTTTCGTCAAATTAATTTCCGTTCTGTCAGATTTTAGTTCAACTTTTCCACTCAAATCGTGGGCGTTTACTTCTCCGTAATGACTATCCAACTTGATATTTCCCGATACATTTCTAAGTTCAGTATTACAAAAATCCGTTTTCAATTGTAGTTGTTTGAACTTTCCGTTAATGTTAATTTTCCCAAAAGAATTCTGAATCGAAACTATCATTTGTTCTGGAACGCTAATGACAAATTTGGCTTTCAGATTAGATACGGGCTTATTTTTCTCATTTTCTATCTGGATATAATTTCTTAAGACCAGCACATTTCCAAACTTTTCCGCCACATATTTCATCATTTCTAAATCGTTTTGAGCATCCTTTCGATTGGGATGTTTTGCCGTTAAATCTATTGAGACCTTTATTTTATCACCACTCCAAACAGTTAGTTCAATATCTGCCTTTTCAGCTTCAATTTTTATGGATTGTGTACGGTCAAAAATTTTATCAATGCTTTTCGTTACCACTTGCAACGTCCCTTGTGCAGATGTTTGATTCGTTAAATTCAAGATGAAAATCAAGGTCATTATCATCTTGATTACGAATGAGTTAAGTGTTTTTCTCTTTTCATAGTATTAAATTTTTGTAGTCATTTTTTTCAAAATTTCTGATTTCTGTAATTCTATTTGTGCCAACTGAGTCATCAATTTTGGCTCCGTGTTATACGCTCCCATCGCTTCCCTTAATTGAATACTTGCTGCTTGCAAATCATCCAATTCAACTTTCAAATTTTTAAATTCTGGATTTTCGCATACATAAGTTTGTTCTTTGCAAAAAGCCACAATTTTTTCATAATCACCATCACTATTATCCGAAGATTGAAGTAATAATTGCGTATCAATTTTCTGTTCTGAATAGGCAATCATTAGTTGAGTTTTTTGATAATTCATATAAAAACCCAACCCAATAACCAACACTATTGAGGCAGTAATCGCCACCCAACGCCAAGAATGCATATTGACGATTTTAGGATTCAACTCGGCTTCAATATTTTCCCAAATGCGTCCATTTGGTTCATATTTAGGCAGTTGTGAAATCCCCTTTCTTAAAATATCGTTATTGAGTTCAGTATTTATTTTGTTCCAAATCTCATCCGACGGTTCATATTCTGGTAAGTTATACATCGTAATTTTTTATTTTTAGGATAGGATTTCTCTTAACCTTTTTTTTGCATAAAATAATTGTGATTTTGAAGTTCCTTCCGATATTCCCAAAATACTTGCAACCTCTTTATGGGAATATCCTTCAATTTCAATGAGTGTAAAACCATCCGAAAGCCCTCTGGTAATAAGAAAATTGCTTTTTCGAGGTATTCTCCATCCATAGTATCATTCCACGTTACTTCACCATTTTCAAGAACTTCACCCGATAATTCCCATAGTTTAGGTTTGCTGAGCTTTTTGTATGCTTTTCTAACTAAAATAACTCTTATCCAAGCCCCAATTGTTGATTCACCTTTAAAGATTTCGAGTTTACGAAAAACATCTAAAAAAGTATCTTGTAGAACGTCGTTAGCATCATCAAAATCATGAGTAAGTCTGTAAGCAAGCGTGTACATCGCTCGTTTATAACGGTCATAAAGTATGCGTTGTGCAGAACGGTCATTTCTCAAACAAGCATTTATCAAGTCAGAATCAGTCATTCGTGTTTTAGATTTAGTCTTCAATAACAAAGTGTATCGTTGAGGGTGAAAAGGTTGTATGAGGTTGCATATTTTTTTATTTGTGTAAAAATGAATTGATGCATAATCCTCATATTCAGTTTCTAATAACAAAGTGTGCTATAAAGAAGTAAAAGGTTGTATAAGTCCGAAAATATTTATTATTCTTCATTATTATTCTTCGCAATTAACAAATCTCCAATAACTAACAACTAATCCCCGACCTCAAATTGCATTTTTATCATTTTCCCCAAAATAATCTAATAAAAAATTAGAATAATATCATAATAAAAATCATGATTATCCATTGATTTACAACAACTTAGCCTTTAAAACGACAAATAATACTTCCAAATTAATTCTTCATTATTTTTTCCTTCAAATAGCACTTTTCTAAGATAATCTCCGTACCTTTGCACCCTAAAATTACAAAAAATGGAAAGCATCCGTAACATTGCCATAATTGCTCACGTTGACCACGGTAAAACTACCCTTGTCGATAAAATCATCCACGCCTCAAAGTTATTTCGTGATAACCAAGAATTTGGGGATTTAATCCTCGATAGCAACGATTTAGAGCGTGAACGTGGCATCACAATCGTTTCAAAAAACGTATCTGTTCGCTACAATGGCGTAAAAATTAATATTATTGATACACCCGGTCACTCCGACTTTGGCGGTGAAGTTGAGCGTGTTTTGAAGTTGGCTGATGGTGTTTGCCTTTTGGTGGATGCTTTTGAAGGTCCAATGCCTCAAACTCGTTTCGTATTAGGAAAAGCACTTGATTTAGGATTGAAACCAATCGTAATTATCAATAAAGTAGATAAAGAAAATTGTCGTCCTGACGAAGTACATGAGCAAGTTTTTGACTTAATGTTCAACTTGGGGGCTACGGAAGACCAATTAGATTTCCAAACTTTATACGGTTCATCTAAGCAAGGATGGATGAGTTTGGATTGGAAAGAAAAAACGGAAGATATTACGGCATTATTGGACGTAATCATCGCAAGCATTCCTCCCGCAGCCACTAATGAAGGCATTCCACAGATGCAAATCACATCATTGGATTATTCTTCTTTCGTAGGTCGTATTGCCATTGGTCGTGTTCACCGTGGAACTTTCAAAGAAGGTATGCAAGTAGCTTTGATGAAGGCAGATGGCTCGGTGAAAAGAATGAAAATAAAAGAACTTCAAGTATTTGAAGGTCTTGGAAGAATAAAAGTGAGCGAAGTTTCTTCGGGAGAAATTTGTGCTATGACGGGTATTGAAGATTTTGAAATTGGTGATACCGTTACTGATTACGAAACCCCAGAAGCATTACCAAGAATCTCAATTGATGAGCCAACGATGAATATGTTGTTTACCATCAATAACTCTCCGTTCTATGGTAAAGAAGGTAAATTTGTAACATCTCGCCATTTACGTGACCGTTTGTTCAAAGAAACGGAGAAAAACTTAGCGTTAAAAGTTGAGACGACTTCTTCGGAAGATAAGTTTTTGGTATTTGGTCGTGGAATTCTTCACTTGTCAGTTTTGATTGAAACGATGCGTCGTGAAGGTTACGAATTGCAAGTTGGACAACCACAAGTAATTTTCAAAGAAGGTGAAAACGGAGAGCGTTTAGAGCCAGTTGAAATCTTGGTAGTGGACGTTCCAGAAGAATCAGCGGGTAAAGTAATTGAAATTGCAACCCAAGGAAAAGGTGAATTGTTGATTATGGAGCCAAAAGGTGACTTACAACATTTAGAATTTAATATTCCTTCACGTGGCTTGATTGGTATGCGTTCAAGAGTATTGACTGCTACTTTCGGGGAAGCAATCATGGCTCACCGTTTCAAGGCTTATGAACCATACAAAGGCGTAATTCCAGGACGTATCAACGGTTCATTAATCTCAATGAATTCAGGTGCTGCAACTCCTTATTCAATTGATAAATTACAAGACCGTGGTGTATTCTTCA
>JAYVRF010000094.1:0-8057 GCA_043756925.1 Arcicella sp.
GTGATTCTCATTGCCCATTGCTTCATTTTCTTTTGCTCAACGGGAAATCCTCCCCGTTCCGAAACGCCATCTTTTACTTCATCATTTGCCAAAACAGTTCCCAAACCAGGACACCAGTTCACGACTGATTCATCGGGGAAAGTCAAACGATATTTCAATAACATCGACTGTTGTTCAAATTCGCTCATTCCGTTCCATTCTTCCGAAGTAAAAACGGGCGTATCTTCATCACAAACGGCATTAATAGATTTATTGCCAGATTTAGTAAAGATTTCTACCAAACTGCTGATTTTCAAGGCTTTATTAGCATCTTTATCGTAATAATGATTGAATAATTGCCTAAAAATCCACTGTGTCCATTTGTAATATTTAGGGTCAGAGGTACGCACTTCTTTACTCCAATCGTAGCTAAAACCGATTTGTTTTAGCTGGCGGATATAGGTATTAATATTTTCCTCCGTGGTAATAGCAGGATGTTGTCCCGTCTGAATAGCGTATTGTTCGGCGGGTAAACCGAAAGAATCAAAACCCATCGGATGAAGTACATTAAAACCCTTTAAACGCTTATAGCGAGCAATAATATCCGAGGCAATATACCCAAGCGGATGCCCCACGTGCAAGCCCGCCCCCGAAGGATAGGGAAACATATCCAAGACGTAATACTTCGGTTTAGCGTGGTTTATCTCCGTTTTGAAAGTTTGGTTATCCTCCCAAAACTGTCGCCATTTTTGTTCTATTTTTTTAAAATTGTATTCCATTTGTTTCAGTAAGCAGTTATCAGTGAACAATTATCAGTGAACAATTACCAACTTTCAGTAAACAACAATTCAGATTTGCTATTTATTAAAATTGGTAACTGTTGATTGGTAACTGATGTTGCAAAATTAAGCCTTAAAGGGGATTAAATAAAGGAAAAGGAAAGATGGATTTTGGAAAGAGAGGGAAACAGAGAGATGCTAAGAGAGTTTTTTGATGAATTTGATACTCCCTGCATTGAAAATATTGATGGGTTTTTCAATATTTTCTTTAACTGAATAACGCTTAAAAGTCTGACTATCAAGTATAAAAGTCTGTGGCTCAGTGGTTTCAATTCTTTCAAACCCCAAGATTTTATAACTTTTTCCATCCGACCAATCACGGTCTGCGTAAGACATAATATCATTGGGATTATGTTCTTTTTCAAAGGTCTTTAACAATTTATCCATGCCGCCCATCACAGAATACCCACGCAAGGAAGCAAAGCGGAGTAATTCATACGAGCGTTGTCCCGCACGGTCTCCGTATTTCATTAATCGTCCGCCACTGAATGTGGCAACGGCAATGAGATTAATTGATTTATATCCTTGATTTTTATCAAATCGGGAAGGAGGATTAAAACGTCCAAGACCCAGTATTTGGTCAAATTCTGAAAATCCTGAATATTGTTCAACATATTGCTCTTTTAGAAATAATCCATATTTGAACTTTGCCTTTACATAACCTTGTAAATGATTTTTATTTAAGAACCTTTCTGTAATTGGCATATCAATTCTTTCGATAAAACAATGTCTGGCATTAAGTCTTTTGAAAATACCAATCATCGCTAAAATACGTGCTTGAACTAAGTCTTTATTATTCATCCAAACGTCTTCCCAAAGGTGGATTATTCTAAAACCTTGGGCATTTTGTTGTTCGGAAAGGTTTTGGAAATAATGAACATTGAGGTCTGCTTCTTGGAATTGTTGGAGAGAAATTAGGTGTAAATAGAGGTTATATTCTGGTAAAAAATGGGTTCTAAAAATTGATAACGAAGTATTTTTTTCAAAGGTTATTTGATTGATTTTTAGGAAACTATATATTTCTTTTTCAAACATATTTATTATTTTGAAATAGGTAAATAAACTTTATCAATCATTTCTTGGTATTCCAAACGTGGGTCTGAAAAAACGGTAATTCCGCCACCACTTTTGAAAATCAGGCTTCCATCTTCTTGTTTTTCAATAAAACGAATCATCACGGAACTGTCTAAATTTAACCCATCAAATATCCCAAAAACTCCCGTATAATAGCCTCTATCATAGTTTTCGGCTTCTTGGATGATGGCTAAAGTTTGCGGTTTTGGAGCCCCACAGATTGAGCCAGCGGGTAATAATTTGTGAATGAGTGTTCCAATATTATCCGCATAATCTTCTGGTAATTGTCCACAAATTTCAGAACTAACTTGTAATAAATCGCCCTCGTGGGTGTGTATTCTACTCAAATATCTGAACTTTTCCACCCAAACCTTATCCGCCACCATCGAAATATCATTTCTGATTAAATCAACGATGGTAGTATGTTCTGCCAATTCTTTTTGATTCTTCAAAATTTCCGTTTCGGCATTGGGGATATTGGCTAAAATTGTCCCTTTCATCGGGTGGGAAGAAATAATTCCGTTCTCAATTTTAACGAATATTTCGGGCGAAAATAACACAAATTTATCTTGAAAATACAATTGATATTTTGCCCGACTTCTTTGAAAAATCTCTTGTAAACTGAGGTTAATTTTGATGGGAGTTGGCTTCGTTAGATTCGCTAAAAAGCTGTCTCCTCGCAAGAGATGGCGTTTTACAATATTGAAAGAATGTTCGTATTCAGAGAAACTGATAGGATATTTTTCAAAATAGAGTGGTTTTTCAAATGGACTTTCCCCAAATGAAAAATTAGTTTCATCGTTGATTTTGTAATAAATATTTTGCTCTTCAACAGCTTGCAAAGTTAGCACAACGGGCTGTTTCGTTTTGTAATCAATGATAAAAAGGAAAGGCATTTTCATTCGCCCCAAATCATTCATTTTTTGGACGGCTTCACTGATGTTTAAAGAAGATATTAAGGGGATTTTATTCACTATTATTTATCACTCACAGACGATGTTTCGGGCGTTGGAAGGTGTCCCCAATTCTCCCTTCTCTTAATCCTATACAACTGCATTTCACTCACGTCAAACTGTTTTGCTAATATTTTCATGCGTGTTTTACGCTTTGGGTCATCCAACTTATTTCTGATAAACAGCACTTTTGAAGGATTTAGTTTGTACCTTTTCCCGTTGCGAATATCCTCAACCATATTGCTGATTGCTTGAATAACATCAGGGTTCTTTTGGCTGTGAATTTCTACTTGTTCTTTGGTTGCCCATTGCAGGTTTTCTACATGATTATTGGTTTTATCAAAATCTACATGAATCACAAAAATTTGTTCTTCATTTTCTTTGAGTAAAAAATTTTCTGCCACAATTCTGTGCAAAAGTATATTCTTGTTGATTACTTTTTTGTTGGCAAATATTCTATACCTAAAACTATTGTACCCACTCGTAAGACTCCCTTTTAAGATTTCTCCACCTTTAATTTTGTTCGTAAAGCTCACTAAACGCCCATACGTGGAAATGGCGTAACGCTTTTGGGAATTATAACCAAGGCTAAATTCCTGCCACTTTTCATTATAAAAATTCTTAATCATTTGTGTGTGATAAAAAGATTTGTGAGTTTAAAACTCAAAATCTATGTAATCGTTTTGGTATTTAATTTTGTGTTATTATATCTATACAAAGAGCAAAAAGCCCTAAAAGGTTTCTTTTTAGGGCTTTTTGCAGAAACTATATTATTAAGAAATTGGAATCCCCGCCTCAATCATCATTTGTTTACCGATGGCGATTTGCTCTGAATAATAATCATTTCTCTCATGCAAATATTTATCGAAAGCTATTTTAAATTCCTTTTGGTCATCTTTTGAAAGGGAGTCATAATAAACAAACCAATCCCTTTCTATATAACTCTCTGAAAGCCTATCAGGGGCTTTTCTCAATTTCTCAAAATGTTCTTTGAAATTAAATGTTATAATCATGGCTTTTGAATTTATTAATTTGATTTTAACAAGGCTGTAATTGCCTTTTGAATTTCTGTCCAATTATCTAAAAGTCTGTCAATTTCTGACTGACTTGCACTCACTTTGACAGCTCTATCAAGGTCTTTCTCAATATTAGCTTTCACTTCTTGAAAATGCTTTAATATGGTTTCTTTCATAAAAATCTAAAATTAAATAATCATTCTGTTATTTCAAACATTTACGAAACAAAACTCTTCCCCTTCTCAATCGCATTTTTGAGTCCCGACACGTCATTTCCGCCTGCCGTGGCGAAGAATGGCTGACCGCCGCCGCCACCTTTAATTTCTTTGGCAATTTCTTTGATAATTTGTCCAGCATTTAGATTTTTTGAAGCTATTAAATTCTCGGCAATCATTACAGCCAATTGGGGTTTTCCGCCGATTTCTGCCCCCAAAACGCAATATAAATCACCAATTTTTGCTTTTAATTCATACGCTAATTGCTTCAAAGCATCGGCAGAGGGAACTTCCACCACCTCCGCAATCATATTAATTGAACCTACTGAAATAATTTTGGCAAATAATCTTTTTTTGATTTCTTGGAGTTTTTCGTTTTCCAAAACCTCAATTTTTTTTGCTAAAACTGCTTTCTCTTCTTGCAAAGTTTTCACGGCTTTAATCAAGTCTGATTGACCTTTAAAAAGCCCTTTCAACTCTTCAATAATTGATAACTGTTCATTGATAGCTGAAAGGGCTTTTTTACCCGTATATGCCTCTACACGACGTACACCCGCAGAAACTGAACTTTCAGCCACGAATTTGAACAATCCAATTTCGCCCGTTGCGGGTACGTGTGTACCTCCACAAAGTTCCACTGAAAATGTGGGGTCGAAGGTAATTACTCTAACAAAATCACCGTATTTTTCACCGAATGTAGCCGTTGCTCCCGCTGCCACGGCTTCTTTAATTGGTACATTTCGCCTTTCGTCTAACTTGATGTTTTCACGAATCTTCTCATTCACAATCGTCTCAATTTGAGCCAATTCTTCATCCGTAACTTTCGAGAAATGAGAAAAGTCAAAACGAGTAACATCTTCATTTTGAAAAGAGCCTTTCTGAGAAATATGAGAACCCAAAACCTGACGCATTGCCGATAACATCAAGTGCGTAGCGGTATGATTTTGCGTAATTCTTTGCCTTCTA
The DNA here is from genome assembly GCA_043756925.1 of Arcicella sp. Lineage (GTDB taxonomy): Bacteria > Bacteroidota > Bacteroidia > Cytophagales > Spirosomataceae > Arcicella. The sequence continues at coordinate 5,043 of JAYVRF010000094.1, forward strand.
TTGGTATCAATTTTGGCTGTTACAATATTAGTAGCATCAATATTTGAAAGAAATTCACCCACCTTTTTATCCGTAGAAATATGAATAAATAAATCATTCTCTTTCTTTGTATCAGAAATTTTGATACCCTCCAACTCCGCACTCGAAATTCCAAACTCTAAACTCCCTGAGTCTCCCACTTGTCCCCCCATTTCTGCATAGAAAGGTGTTTTATCCAAAACGATGTGATATTCTTGTCCCGTTTTAGTTTTTACTTTACGATATTTAGTAATTTTTGCTTCGGTTTCGGTTTCGTCATAACCCACAAATTCAAAGTCAAAATCTTCATCCGAAACAATTACCCAATCGGTAGCCTCTTTAGCTGAATCCTTACGAGAACGGTCTTTTTGAGCTTGAAGAGCTGTTTTGAAACCTTCTTCATCAATGGATAGTCCTTTTTCACGAGCAATCAAAGCCGTTAAATCAACTGGAAAGCCAAAAGTGTCAGAGAGTTCAAAAACGATATCTCCATTGATAACTCCACCGTTTTCAGTTTGAGAAGTGATTTCGTCCAAACGCTTCAATCCACTTGCCAAAGTTCTCAGAAATGAATTTTCTTCTTCCAAAATCACTCGTTGAATGAAATCTTGTTGAGCAATTAATTCTGGGAAAACCCCGTCAAATTGAGCTGCCAATAAAGGAATAATGGTATTCATAAACGGCTCACGGAAACCCAAATAAGTGTAACCATAACGAACGGCACGGCGTAAAATCCTGCGAATCACGTAACCAGCCTTGTTATTTGAAGGTAATTGTCCATCGGCAATGGCAAAAGCAATGGCACGAATATGGTCGGCAATAACTCTTAATGCAATGTCAGCCCATTTTTCTTGACCGTAAACTTTACCCGCTTTGTCGGCAATAAATTTTATCGTATTTGAAAAAACATCGGTATCATAATTAGACTGTTTGCCCTGGATTGCCATGCACAAACGCTCAAAACCCATGCCCGTATCTACGTGCTTGGAAGGCAAAGGCACAAGCGAACCGTCCGCCATACGTTCAAATTGCATAAAAACATTATTCCAAATTTCGACAACTTGAGGATGGTCGGCATTGACTAATTCCTTACCTGGTATTTTTGCCACTTCATCAGCATTACGCAAATCTATGTGAATTTCTGAGCAGGGACCGCACGGACCAGTATCACCCATTTCCCAGAAGTTATCTTTTTTATTACCCAAAATAATTCGGTCTTCACCCACCATTGACTTCCAAATATCCCACGCTTCTTGGTCGAAAGGCACGCCGTCTTTTTCGTCTCCTTCAAAGACGGACACGTAAATCCTATCTTTTGGTAATTTATAAACCTCCGTCAAAAGCTCCCACGACCATGTCAAAGCCTCTTTTTTAAAATAATCGCCAAAAGACCAATTACCCAACATCTCAAACATGGTGTGGTGATAAGTATCAAATCCTACATCTTCCAAATCGTTATGCTTACCCGAAACTCTCAAACATTTTTGGGTATCGGCAATGCGTTTTGAAGGCGGTGTACCATTCCCCAAGAAAAAATCCTTGAACTGTGCCATGCCCGAATTATTAAACATCAAAGTTGGGTCATTTTTTGCCACTAAGGGTGCAGAGGGAACGATAAGGTGTCCTTTTGAGACAAAAAAATCTAAGAATTGCTGGCGTATTTCTCTGGAAGTCATTTCGATTTCGGATTTTGAATTTTCGATTTCGGATTTTAAATTTCCGAAATAATATTTTATTAATTAACTTGATAAAAAATCAAAGTTTACTTGAAAAGTCTGCAAAATTACATAATATTGATTAGCTAAACCATTTTCAAATTTTCAAATTGCCACATTTCTCAATTAATTCGCTTTGTTTTAAGCATGATTGAACCATCGTGATAAATTTATGGAAGTCCTTACTAAACGCTATTATTCAATTTCAGAAGTGGCTCAGATGTTTGAAATGAACATCTCGAAACTCCGTTTTTGGGAAGAACAGTTCCCAACCCTCGAACCCCGACGTGACCGTTCAGGAGATAGAAAATACACCCCAGACGACATTAAATTACTCCAAGAAATTGTAGAATTAGTTGATGGTCAGGGATATACGATTGAAGGAGCAAAGAAGGCTTTAGAAAATAAGAAGAAGAAAAAGAATGCCAATCAAGGTGTAATTGATAGATTAGTAGAAGTAAAATCATTTATGGAGTATTTAAGAGATTCTTTGGAGGAAGAGGAGGAAAATGACGATGAAGAGGAAGAGGAACTGGATTTAAGAATTCAATAGGTATCAATTTTCTACAAACTGACACCTATTAAAAATTAAATATTATCTATGACCAATTACGGTCATTCACAATTTCCATTTCTCTTTGGGCAATTTCTTTGCCTTTAAATTCTCTGAACTCAAGTGTACCTCTTCTCGAATCAAGCGTGTCCCCCGTATCACTTCCTAAAATATTTGGATCATCAGGACGAATTACTTTGTATTTGAATTTGATTAATGGTAAATCATCGCTTCCCAAAAGTGTCATATCTTTCAAAGCGGCTTGTTCGACCAAACTATTTATCAACAGAAATATTTTATAATCATTTTCCAAAACTTCATTCGTCAAAATATCATTGGATGCTCTGAACGCATAGCCAACTACGTTGGGATCGGTATTGCTGGTATCTACGTGTTCTTGGTCGGCAGAACAATTGATAATAATAAAATGCCAATCGGCGTTTTGGTCATTTTCTTTTACGTAAGAAATGGCATCATAAAGTGGCGAAATATTGCGTACACCGCCATCAGTGAGGTTTCTGGTGGTGATAGGAATACCATCTTTTCGGAAAGTAATCGTGCTAATATAAGGAAAAACCATCGGTAAAGCCGCCGAAGCTAAGATGGCTTTTGCCAATTCTTCATCTGAATCAAAATCCTTGGGCATAGGCGAATAATACTCGGCATTGACCAATGAAGCAAAGCCCATTTTGAAGGGAACTTTAAATTTATCTCGCTTGATTACCCGCA
>JAYVRF010000095.1:0-7970 GCA_043756925.1 Arcicella sp.
ATTTTGAATGACCGAGAAGCGATTTTCTTTCTTTCAGAATAGATATTCAGTTCCGTTGAACCTCCACCCACATCAATGTGTAAATAATTGGCATCATCCAATGCCTGAACCACCACATCATTAATTAATTCAGCTTCTTTTGTGCCTTCGATGATGTGAATTTTCATATCCAAAATCTTGTGGATTCGAGTAATGACTGCATCAGAATTACTTGCCTCACGCATCGCAGAGGTGGCACAAATGAGGTAATCCTTCACTTCGTGCAAATCCATTAAGAATTTATAGGCACTCAATAATTTAAAAATTCTAACCTCAGATTCTGGGCTGATTTCCCCGTCATTAAACACGTCATGCCCCAAACGAAGGGCAAAACGAACATACTCAACTTTTTTGAAGCTAATCTTTCCATCATTTTCCAAGACTTTTGAGATTTGCATACGGGCGGCATTAGAGCCAATATCAATTGCAGCTATTTTCATTTAGTTAAGTTAAAGAAGTTGTAGAGTTAAAAAAGTTAAAAAGTCAAAAGTTGGAATCCAAAACTTTTTAACTCTATAAATTCTTTAACTCTATAACTTATTAAAAATATATCCATTTCCTTCTTCCTCAAAATCCAATTCCACACCCATCAAATACATCAAGTGTGGACGTTTTATTAATAATCCGACGTTGAGATTTTCGATTTCGTAAAGGTCGTCAAGGTCTTCCATTTTATCAAATCCGATGAAATAAGTGGCACTGCACGCTCCCCCTCTCAAACCAATCCTGAGAAAATAATTTTCAGGTATTCCTTTGATAGTTAAGGCTTTATTGACTTGTTCTTTGGCATTATCGGTAATATTAATAGGAATTATTTTTGTTTCCGTCATAAAAAATGGGCTATTCAATCTTTTGAGTTCATTTCGAGATTAAAATTAACTATTTTTGGGGAAGTAAAATAGGTACTGGTTAATAGTTATTTGTTACTTGTCGTTTGTTATTAGTTGATTATTGGTTGTTTATTAAGTTGCAGTGAATAAAATATAGTTTAGAAAAAACTAAATTAGTGTTCCTTAAAAATAGAGAATTTAATCAAGTAACTAATAATCAGTAACTTAATAACCAAAACCAGTAACTAATAATCAATCAACCCTTTCAAAATGGAATTAGTTGCCGATTTAGTTAAAATCATCCTTCCTGCGGGTTTAGTTCTGTGGGCTATGTACCTGACAGTCACTTCATTTATTAAAAAAGATGTGGTCGAAAAAGAATTAGCCATTAAAGCTGAAACGACCAAAACGCTTTTGCCAATTCGCTTGCAGGCTTATGAACGGATGGTTTTGTTTTTGGAAAGAATTTCACCCAATAATTTGCTTATTCGTTTGAATGGACAAACGCCAAATGTTGTTTCTTTTCAGCAATTAATGCTTTCGGAAATCAGAGAAGAATTTTCTCATAATCTCTCACAACAAGTATATATGAGTGATGAAGCGTGGACGGTTGTAAAAAATGCGATGAACGAAACTGTTGCTCTTATTAATCTATCAGCCAGAGAATTAGCACCTGAATTGCCCGCTTTTGAACTCTCAAAACGTATTTTTGAAGTAATTATGGAGAAAAATATTAATCCATCGGATGAGGCTTTGAAGGTGATTAAAAAGGAAATTAGAAAGAATTTTGTGATGTAATTTATTTAAAAATCAAGCCGTGAATAAAATTTTAGGGGTCATTCCTGCCCGTTATGCTTCAACTCGTTTTCCAGCCAAACCACTCGTGGATATTGGCGGAAAATCCATGATTCAGCGGGTTTACGAGCAAGCTATGAAAGCAAGTTCATTGGCAAAAGTGGTTGTGGCAACGGATGATGATAGAATTTTCAATCACGTTTTATCCTTCGGAGGGGAAGTGGTGATGACCTCCGTAAAACATCCAAGCGGCACGGATAGATGTTTTGAAACCTTCCAGATTGTATCAAGAAGTGAGCGAAAAAAACAAGGAAAATTCTATCGAAAATATGACTATGTGATTAACATTCAAGGAGATGAGCCATTTATTCAACCTGAACAAATTGATATTTTAGCGAGTTGTTTGACTGAAAAAACGGAGTTAGCAACACTCGTAAAACAGATTGAAGATGAGGCTTCTTTATTCAATCCAAACACGCCAAAAGTAGTTTTTGATAATAATCACGAAGCTATTTATTTCACCCGACAAACCGTTCCATATTTGCGAGGAATCGAAAAAGAAAAGTGGCTTGATACTCACAATTATTTTAAACACATTGGCATTTATGCTTACAGAGTGGATATTTTGAAGAAAATCACCAAACTTCCAATGGCACTTTTGGAACGAGTAGAATCTTTGGAACAGTTACGTTGGTTAGCGAATGGCTATAAAATAAAAATTGCCGAAACTCCTTTCGATAGTTTCGGCATTGATGTTCCTTCGGATTTGGAGGAGGCTATTTTGCGGTTAAATAAACAAATGGAATAATACATTCTTCCAAAGAAACCCCACCGTGCTGAAAAGTATTTCTGTAATGACTTACATAATGATTGTAATTATTTGGGTAAGCAAAGAAATAATCCTCCATCGTGAAAACGTAAGTCGTTGATACATTGACTTTTGGAAGAAAATAACGCTCAGGTTTACGACAAACCAAAAGATGTCCATCATCATCCCAATTTAAATTTCTACCTTGTTTATAACGTAAATTTGTATTTACAGAACGGTCGCCGACAATTTTTACGGGGTTCTGAACTCGAATCATTCCGTGGTCAGTGGTGATGATTAAACGACCTTTTTTCTCCGCAATTTTCTTCATTAAATCAAACAAAGGCGAGTGATTAAACCATGATGCCGTCAAGCTTCTGTAACCTGATTCATCGGGGGCTAATTCCTTAATCATTGCCATATCAGTTCGGGCGTGCGAGAGCATATCCACGAAATTATAAACCACAATATTTAAATGATTTTGGTCTAATTTTGAAAAGTTTTCGACTAAATTTTTACCTTGATTATTATGGATAATTTTGTGATAAGATGCTTTCACAGGGAAAGGCATTCTGCTTCTTTTGAGTTGTTCTTGAAAGAAAAATTCTTCATGTTTATTGAAACCTTCTTCTTCTTCACTATCACCAATATCTTGTACCCAATGCTTTGGATACTGTTTTTCAATTTCAGAAGGCATCAAACCAGAGAAAATCGCATTCCGTGCGTAGGCAGTTGTAGTGGGAAGAATTGAATAATAAACTGATTCTGTTTCAACCGAGAAGTAATCTTGAATTAATCCCTCCAAAATTTTCCATTGGTCAAAACGAAGGTTATCAATTAATACAAAAAACAGCGGAGAATCTTCTTTCAATAATGGAAAAACCTTTTTTCGCATCAATTCGTGCGATAAAATGGGCTTATTTGACTTAGGTTCGTTTAACCAATTTTCGTAATTCTGAGTGATAAACCGTGAGAAATTAGCATTAGCTTCCGACTTTTGCATATTCATAACCTCCGCCATTGATTTATTCTCGGTACGGTCAATTTCTAATTCCCAGAAAAGTAATTTTTTATAGATCTCCGCCCATTCTGCATGATCAATATTATCTTGGTATTGCATCGCAATCTGACGAAACTCTTGTTGATAGGAAAGATTAGTTTTCTCCTCTTCCAATCGTTTTTTATCTAAAATCTTTTTGACAGAAAGTAGTATCTGATTGGGATTTAGCGGCTTAATTAAATAATCAGCAATCTTTGAACCGATTGCTTCCTCCATAATATATTCTTCCTCCGACTTCGTAATCATGATTACGGGCAGATTTGGCTTCATTTGTTTTATTTTTGGGAGAACCTCCAGACCCGTCATTCCAGGCATATTTTCATCTAAGAAAACAACGTCAAATTTCTTTTTTCCGAGTTCATCTAACGCATCATTTCCAGAATTTACGGGCGTGACTTCATAGCCTTTTTGCGTAAGAAACATGATATAGGGTTTGAGCAAATCAATTTCATCATCTGCCCAGAGGATTGAATACTGCATAATTATTGGTTTAATTTTAATGAAAGAATAACGGAAGGTAATTTGTTTTGTTGCCACAAAATTAATGATTTAACAGTTTTTAAGACTATTTAATTTCATTTTCAGTGTAAGTGATGATAATACCTACCTATTTTTTCTTTAAATTATGCAAAAAAATATTCAATCAATGACAAATAACCTTAATCGCCGTTCATTCCTGCAAACATCAGCGTTGGCAGGAACGGCACTTCTACTGTCTCCTTCACTTTTTGCTCACCACAAAGCCAGCAAAAAGAACATCGGAATCCAGCTATATTCAGTGCGTGATGAGATGAAAAAAGACCCGCTCTCCACCCTAAAAAAAGTGGCAGAAATGGGTTATAAAAACGTTGAACACGCCAATTATGTAGAGGGTAAATTTTATGGATTTACGCCAAAAGAATTCCGTAAAATTCTTGATGATTTGGGTTTAGCTATGCCGAGTGGACATACTGTTATGGGGGCACAACATTTTGATTCCGCTAAAAACGATTTCACGGACGTTTGGAAAAAAACGGTGGAAGATGCCGCTTTCTTGGGGCAAAAATACGTGGTGAGTCCATGGTTGGATGTTTCTCTTCGTAAGAATTTTGATGATTGTAAGCGTTTTATGGAAGTTTTCAATAAATCGGGTGAATTGTGCAAAAAATCAGGAATGAAATTTGGGTATCATAATCATGATTTTGAATTTAGTTTGCGTTTAACAAGTGTGAAAGTTTATGACATTATCTTGCAAAATACTGACCCAAACTTAGTAACTCAACAATTGGATATTGGCAATATGTATAATGGAGGAGGGCGTGCCGTGGAATTATTGAAACAATATCCTGGACGTTTTGAATTGATGCACGTAAAAGACGAAATAAAAGGGGAGAAAGAACCTTATGAAAGTACCATTCTCGGTACAGGAATTATTGGTGTTGCCGATGTTCTGAAATTAGCCGCAAAAAGCGGCGGTACGACTGAATATATCATCGAACAAGAATCATATCAAGGCAAATCTCCTTTGGATAGTATAAAGGCAAATTTGGATTGGATTAAAATGGCGAAGTTTTAGGTATGAACTATGAGGTATTAGGTTTGAGGAATAATATAAACCTCATACTTACTACCTCAAAATTCACACCTGTTTACTTTTTCCCACGAACTGCCTTTGCAATTACTCCCCATTTTTCATCCGAAATTTCGCTTAAATCTGAGAATTCACCCGCACCCATCAACCATTCGCCACCATCAATTGTGATAACATCGCCATTAATATACGAAGAAAAATCTGACATTAAATAGGCTGCTAAATTGGCTAATTCTTGATGTTCACCCACTCTTTTAAAAGGAATTCTATTGATTGGTGATAATTTTTCCGCTAATTCTTCGCCCATGGCTTCGGCTGGGAAAAGGCGTTCCCAAGCTCCTTCGGTTGGGAAAGGTCCAGGGGCGATAGCATTAAATCGAATGCCATATTTTGCTCCCCATTCCACTGCCAATGAGCGTGTGAGAGCCAACACACCCGCTTTTGCCGTGGCAGAAGGCACAACATATCCTGAACCTGTCCAAGCATATGTCGTAACGATTGACATAACCGTTCCTTTAATTTTCTCGGCAATCCAGTATTTTCCAAAAGCCAACGTGAAGTTATACGTTCCTTTTAACACAATATCAACCACCACATCAAAAGCCTTGTGAGAAAGGTTTTCGGTTGGACTAATAAAATTACCAGCGGCATTATTTACCAAACCATGCACCGCTCCAAATTCTTCAACTGCCATTTTTAGCACGTTTTCAACTTGGTCGTAATTGCGAGCATCACAGGCAACTGGCAATACTTTCCCACCCGTTTCTTCTCTTAACTCTGCGGCAGTTACCTCCAAAACTTCCATTTTACGAGAAGCAATGACAACGTTTGCTCCTAATTCCAAAAAATATTTTGACATCGAACGACCTAAGCCCGTTCCTCCGCCCGTAACTACGATTGTTTTTCCTTCTAATGCTCCATCTCTGAGCATGGGTTCGTTAAATTTCATGTTTTATTTCGTTTAAATGATAATAATCGCAATATCGTAGAATAAAAATTGTTATGCAAGCATACGGTTTAATGACCCACAAAAAATCCCGAATTGAAAGATTCGGGATTTTTTTAATCGGGATTTGTGATATTTCTTAGTTGAAGATGTAACGAATACCCAACTGTCCTTGCCATCTTGAACCAAGACCTTGTACGGTATTCTGGAAAGAATCGGTTAAAGGAGTATTTCCTGTTCTGTATGGAAATGTAAAAATTGGTTTTCCAGTTGGAACAGAACCTGGACTAACAGCTCCAACAAGGTTGTCATACGTTTGGAAAGTTATTAATGCAGCTCTAATTGTTTGTTGATTTAATCCCCAATTTGGACTCACAAAATTACCAGCATTGAACATATCGAATGTTAATTGGATTGTATTTACTTTTCCCCCAACTTTAAAATTAAAATCTTGTATTATTTTAAAGTCAAAGTTCGTTGACCAGGGCAATTCTCCTCCATTACGCTCAGCATATTGTCCACGACGTGAGTTCAAGTAAGAATCTTGCTTAATAAAATTATCTAAGTTAGTCCACTGTTGAGCTGCGGTATAAGAAACAGTCTGTCCCGCAGGAGTAAAGTTTCTCAATAAAATTTCAGACTGATCCCTTGGAATATATATTAAATCATTTCCAGCACCACCAGAACCGTCACCATTCATATCACCCGCATAGGTATAAGAAAAACGACCTTGTGGACCTGTTGCGTAAGTAAACCCAAAAGTAGTAGCCATTTTATTATTAAAATAATTTATTTTATAACTACCGAATCCCACAATTCTATGACGTTGTAAAAAATTTGAATATGATGTTATATCTTCATTGGTATTTCCAGATACTAAACGGTCACGCCACATAGACTGAGCAATTGAACCGCCGTCATTTACAGAACGAGAATCGGTATTTGTATATGATAAACTTGCATACAATCCACTTTCAAAAGATTTTGCAATCGTCGTGGTCAAAGCGTAACTGTAGCCATTATTGGTATTTCTCATTACAATGGCATCTGAAATATTAGGCTTTTCTGCAGTGTTTCCACCTTGAGTTGGTGCAATAGAACCATATATACGATTGTTCACTGTGCTTGGAAAACCATTAGCACCTACATTATAATAAATCGGGCGATTATCAGCACCAATTGCATTTCTCTGCGATACAGGAAGATTTACATTGTCTAAGTATACGGCATTAATATCTTTTGTATAAATACCTTCAAAAGTTGCTAACCAACCATTTCCTAAATTTCTATCAACGGCTAAGTTTGCTCTGAAAATTTGAGGAAATTTGAAATTAGCATCAGTTACAGCCAAGTTATAAACAGTTGGTTTCAAAGTACCTATGTCCACTTTTGGACGGTAAGTATCAACATTGGCATTGAAAGGGCGAGCAGGTAATGTTCCTGTTCCTGGTAAGTTAATGCTTTCAGAACCGAATAAAACCCCATTATTTGATAATTGATTTGACAACCAAACATAGGGAACACGCCCAGAAAAAATACCAGCACCACCACGAACTTGCGTTTGTTTTTCTTCATTTACATCCCAGTTAAATCCAAATCTTGGAGACCACAACATAGTAAATTCAGGAAAACGATCAGTAGCTAATTTTTCTCCATTCGCAAATGTTAAGGCAGGAACAAAAGGATTTGTGGTTGTGGCATTCTTTTCAACTGGGAAAGATGTACCATCAGCACGTAAACCAACGGTTAGTTTTAAACCTTTTCCGATACTAATTTCATCCTGAGCATAAAAACTTAACGTGCTACCTTTCATTTTTGCAAAAGGAAATTCAGTTGTATTTGACCATTGCTGACGATATTGCAACGCATTAGAAGTACCATTATTTACACTTGCATAAAAGTCATCAAATGAACGAAATTGG